>NZ_JBYSWF010000039.1:0-64826 GCF_058780865.1 Pseudomonas sp. GP01-A4 | reverse complement strand
TTGCTCGCGAAGGCGGTGTATCAGTCACTGATGTATTAGCTGACACTCCGCCTTCGCGAGCAAGCCCGCTCCCACATTTTTTTACCGGGTTCCGTCAGGCAAATTGGGCAGCGGCATAACCGGAGGCCCACGCCCACTGGAAATTGAACCCGCCCAGGTGACCGGTCACATCCAACACTTCGCCGATGAAGTACAAACCGGGGCTTTTCAGGGATTCCATGGTCTTGGACGAGACTTCCCGGGTGTCCACGCCACCCAGGGTGACCTCGGCGGTGCGATAGCCTTCAGTACCCGCCGGCACCAGTTGCCAGCTCCCCAGTTTGCCGGCGATGTCGGCAATCTCGGCGTGGGTGTACTGCTTCATCGGCTTGGAAACGAACCAGGTTTCGGCCAGCAGGTTGGCCATCTTCTTGGTGAAGATCTCACCCAGCAGGGTTTTCAGCTCGCTGTTCGGGCGCTCCACCTGTTGCGCTTGCAGCCAGGTGTGGGCGTCGTGGTCGGGCAGCAGGTTGATTTCCACGGTGTCGCCGGGTTCCCAGTAGGAGGAAATCTGCAGGATCGCCGGCCCGCTCAGGCCGCGGTGGGTAAACAGGATGTTCTCGCGAAAGCTCTGGTCGTTGCAGCTCACCAGGCAATCCACGGACGTACCGGACAGCTCGCCGCACAATTCCTTGAGCTGGTCGGTGATGGTGAACGGCACCAGCCCGGCGCGGGTTGGCAGCAGTTCATGGCCGAACTGCTTGGCGACCTGGTAACCAAAGCCGGTGGCCCCCAGGGTCGGGATCGACAGCCCGCCAGTGGCGATCACCAGTGATTCGCAGCGCAACTCACCCAGGGTGGTTTGCAACTGATAGCCGCCATCGACCTTGGCAATCTCCTGCACCGAGGTATCCAGGTGCATGCTCACGCCGACCTGGATGCACTCATCCAGCAGCATCCCGAGGATGTCGCTGGACTTGTTGTCGCAGAACAGCTGGCCGAGTTTTTTCTCGTGGTACGGCACGCCGTGCTTGGCCACCAGCGCGATGAAATCCCACTGGGTGTAGCGGGCCAGGGCGGACTTGCAGAAGTGCGCGTTGTGGGAGAGGAAGTTGGCAGGCTCCGTGTACATATTGGTGAAGTTGCAGCGGCCACCGCCGGACATCAGGATCTTTTTGCCGGCCTTGTTCGCGTGGTCGATCAACATCACCTTGCGCCCACGTCCGGCGGCGGTCAGCGCACACATCAAGCCTGCGGCGCCGGCGCCAATGATCACAACTTCGGTCGAGCGCACAGCCATGTCCTCATACAAATTCTGAATTGGAATACAGTCAAATGTGGGAGCGGGCTTGCTCGCGAATGCGCAGTGTCAGTCACCGAATCTGTCGACTGATATACCGCATTCGCGAGCAAGCCCGCTCCCACATTTTTGATCTCGGTATAGCTTGAGATCTTTACAGGATACGCACGCGCAACGAACGGCCTTTGATCTTGCCGTCATTCAAACGCTGCAGCGCCTGCTTGGCGATACCGCGTTCAACGGCCACGAACGCCTGGAAATCAAAGATCGCGATCTTGCCGACCTGGGCCCCCGGAATCCCGGCTTCACCGGTCAGTGCGCCAAGGATATCGCCCGGGCGAACCTTGTCTTTACGGCCGGCGGCGATGCACAGGGTGCTCATCACCGGCAGCAACGGGCCGCCGCTTTGCGGCTTGAGGTTGTCCAACTGGTCCCAGTTCAGCGGCGACTTCTGCAACTGCTCGATGGCCTGGGCGCGGTGGGCTTCAGACGGGGCAACCAGGCTGATAGCGATGCCAGTCTCACCCGCGCGACCGGTACGGCCCACGCGGTGAATGTGGATTTCCGAGTCGCGGGCCAGTTCGACGTTGATCACCATGTCCAGTGCATCAATGTCCAGGCCACGGGCGGCAACGTCAGTGGCGACCAGTACCGAAGTACTGCGGTTGGCGAACATCGCCAGCACCTGGTCACGGTCGCGCTGTTCCAGGTCGCCATGCAGGCCAACGGCGGAGATGCCCTTGGCGGTCAGGTGATCCACGGTTTCCTGCACTTGCTGCTTGGTAAAGCAGAAGGCTACGCAAGACGCCGGGCGGAAATGCGCCAGGACCTTGGTCACCGCGTCCATGCGCTCTTCCGGAGAAATCTCGTAGAAGCGCTGCTCGATCTGATCGTCCGAGTGGAACGCTTCGGCCTTGACCTGTTGCGGCGCGCGCATGAATTTCGAGGCCAGCTGCTTGATGCTCACCGGGTAGGTGGCCGAGAACAGCAGGGTCTGGCGGCGGGCCGGGGTCTTGCTGATGATGTCTTCGATGGCGTCGTAGAAGCCCATGTCGAGCATGCGGTCGGCTTCATCGAGGATCAGCGTGTTCAAGCCGTCCAAAACCAGCGAACCCTTGCGCAGGTGCTGCTGGATGCGGCCCGGGGTGCCGACGATGACGTGGGCGCCGTGCTCCAGGGAGGCGATCTGCGGGCCGAGGGACACGCCGCCGCACAGGGTCAGCACCTTGATGTTGTCTTCGGCGCGGGCCAGGCGACGGATTTCCTTGGCCACCTGGTCAGCCAGCTCGCGGGTCGGGCACATGACCAGTGCCTGGCAGCCGAAGTAGCGCGGGTTGATCGGGTTCAACAGGCCGATGCCAAAGGCTGCGGTCTTGCCGCTGCCGGTCTTGGCCTGGGCAATCAAGTCCAGCCCTTTGAGGATCACCGGCAAGCTTTGCGCCTGGATCTGCGTCATCTCGACATAACCCAGCGAGTCGAGGTTAGCCAGCATGGCGGCGGACAGGGGCAAAGTATTAAAAGCGGTGGCGATGGTAGTCACGGGACTGGCTCTGCAAAACAAAATGTCGCGCAGTGTACCAGCCTCGTGGGATTTTCCCTGCAAGTTCTAGACGAGAAGCCTGTTAATGCTCAATGTCGTGCTCACGGCTGACCACGCGTTTGCCGTCTTTTGGCGACAATTGCAGGAAGATCGCCGCCGCCAGCATCGCCATGATGCCCACGGTGACGAAGGTCAACTGGAACGCGCCGAGTACGGTATCGACCCCGTCGTTGCCCACTTCAGCGGTAAAGCCGCCCAGCAACGCACCGGCGCAGGCCACCCCCAGGCTCAGGGACAATTGCGCGACCACCGACAGCAAACTGTTGCCGCTGCTGGCCTGGGCGTCGTCGAGGTCGATCAGGGTCACGGTGTTCATCGCGGTAAATTGCAGCGAGTTAATTGCCCCGAGGATCGCCAGCATGCTCAGCAGCAGCGGGTAGGGCGTGTGTTCGCTGACCAGGCCCATGCTCGCCAGCATGATGCCCAGCGCCAGGGTGTTGCCGGTCAGCACCACGCGGTAGCCCAGGCGCTCGATCAGCGGCCGGGCGATGGACTTGGCAAACATCGCCGCCGCCGCCAGGGGCAGCATGCTCATCCCGGCTTCGGACGGTGAGTAACCGAGCGCCACCTGCAGCAACAGCGGCACCAGGAAAGGCAACGCGCCGCTGCCCAGGCGAGCGAACAGGTTGCCGAGGATGCCCACCGCAAAGGTCCGGGTCTTGAACAGCACCGGCGAGAACAGCGGGTTGTCGATATGCCCGGCGCGCAGCCAATACGCCGCCAGGCACGCGAGGCCGCCGAACAGCAGCAACATCACCCGCAGGTGCGGCAGGTGCAATTCGCCGAGGCCTTCCATGGCGATAGTGATCAGCACCATCGCCGCGCCGAACAGCAGGAAACCCACGCCGTCGAACCGCGTACGTTCGCTGCCGCGCAGGTCGGGGATGAATTTCCAGACGGCGTAGCAGCCGATGATGCCCACCGGCAGGTTGATCAGGAAGATCCAGTGCCAGGTCAGGTATTGCACCATCCAGCCGCCCATGGTCGGGCCGAGCAGCGGGCCCAGCAGCCCGGGAATGGTGATGAAACCCATGATGCGCACCAGCTCCGAACGTGGGTAGGCGCGCAGCACCACCAGCCTGCCCACCGGCAACATCAACGCACCGCCCAGGCCCTGGATCACCCGGGCGCCCACCAGCATGGTCAGCGTGCTGGAGAGTGCGCAGAGCAATGAGCCAATGCTGAACAGCATGATCGCGCCGAAGAAGATCTTCTTGGTGCCGAAGCGGTCGGCCACCCAGCCCGAGGCGGGAATCAGCAAGGCCACGGTGAGCATGTAGGCAATCACTACGCCTTGCATGCGCAAGGGGTTCTCCGCCAGGTCTCGAGCCATGGCCGGCAAGGCGGTGTTGAGAATCGTCCCATCCAGCGACTGCATGAAGAAGGCAATCGCTACCACCCAGGGTAGCCAGCGGGCGGTCTTGGCATCGAGAGGGGCGCGATTCGGCATGAGTTACCTTTTTGTTAGCAGCCTATGTGTCGGCGATTATGCGCCATCGGCAGCTCCTTTTCCCACTGGCCCTTCGTCTATATCTGACAACTCCACGTGTTTGCCCACCAGGAAATCAATCAGCGCGCGGTGCACGGCCAGGGCCGCTTCGCGGGATTCCAGGTCGAGCAAATGGCCGGTGTGTTCGGCGGTGGCGAAGCTGCTGCGGCCTACGTATTTCTTGAACAGTTGGGCTTCGTCTGCCGGGGTGTACTCGTCCAGCACGCCGTTGAGGAAGTGCACCGGGGTTTCGATCCGGGTCAGTTGCGGCAGGTAGTTGCCGTCACCCAGCGCCAGCACCTGATGGATATGGAAGCGTGCCTGGCGATACTCGGTGGTGGCCATGGTCGACAGGTGCCGGTGGTTGTTGCGCTTGAGCCGGGGCGACAGGTATTTGCCCACGGTTTCATTCAGCAGATGGCCGACGGCGGATTTGTCATCGGCCTCGATCAGCACGCGCACCCGCTCTACGTATTCGAGCATGGCCTGGTTGAGGTTGGGCGCCAGTGCCATCACCACCGAGCTTTCAATCGACGGCGGGTTATGGGCGAGGGTCAGCAGCGTGGAAATCCCGCCCCATGAGGCAGACACCAGGTGGTTGACCTCAAAGCGTTCCACCAGAGCGCGCAGGATCTGCACTTCATCGTCCTTGGTCACAAGGTCGAGGTCGGTGTTGTGCGGGCGTGAATAGCCGGAGAACGGCAGGTCGAACATCAGCACATTGAAGTGCTCGGACAGGCACTTGCTGGTGCGTGCAAACGAGCGGGTGGTGGACAGCGCGCCGTTGACCAACAGCACGGTTTTCTTCTCTGGGTTGTTACCAAGCTGCTCTACGTGAACGTTGTAGTGCTTGAACAGCTTTTCAATGACAAAACTTCCATGGTTCATGTCAACGCTCCAGCTTGCCCTATCCCGGGCAAGGTCGTGCATCACTTGCGTGCAAGTGGGTTGAGGACGGCGGGGTGTTGTTTGAGTTTTTTTACCGCGCGGACGTGGCTAGGTGCCACCAACCTTTATAACGAGGTTTTTCGCGAGCGACAACTGGCCGGACGGCCAGGTGTCTGGAGTGGGGCTTTGAGGATGAACCGAATCAAAATGTGGAATGCGATCAACTGTGGGAGCGGGCTTGCTCGCGAATGCGGTGCCTCAGTCACAGATGTAGTGGCTGACACGCCGCATTCGCGAGCAAGCCCGCTCCCACATGGGTTTTGCGTTGCTTATAAGGTCAGGGTCAGGCGTTTTACCAGCGCCCCCGGCAGCAGATTGGATGACGTATTGCGCTGGCTATACGTACTCGCCGACAGCAGCAATTCCCGATCAGCGGTCAGCGCTTCCAGTTGCGAGCCCAGCAGGCTGTACACGCTGTCATCAAAACGCATGGTGCTGACCGGCGCCTTGATCTCGCCGTCTTCGACCCAGAACGTGGCGAAGCGGGTCATGCCGGTCAGGCGCGCGGCGGGCTGGTCGGAGTAGTTCAGGTACCACAGGTTGCTGATGTACAAGCCGGTGCCCAATTGCTTGAGGATATCGGCCTGGGCCAGGTCGCCGGCCGCCATCTGCAGGGCGCTTGGAGATTCATCGCCGCTGGCGCCATTGGTGCTCAAGCCGTATTCGGCGGCACTGCGGGAGTTCACCAATTGGCCTTCAGCCTTGCCGGCATTGATCAGCTTCACATCACTGCGCGGATAGCCGTCACGGGAAAACGCCGAACTCAGGGAGCCGCTGACCTGTTCGTCCAGGGTCACCAGCGTGCTCAAGGTTTGATCACCGTTGTACAAGCGTTGCAACGGGCTGCCCTTGCTGGCGATGGCCTGGGCGGAAAACCCGCCCCAGGTCAGCATGCTGATGATCTCTTCCATGGCCGCCGGTGCCAGGTAGGCGCGGTATTGCCCCGGTGCCAGCGGGTGCAGCGGGCGACCAAGGTATTCCAGTTGCTCACGGGCCTGCTTGAAACGCTGCGCGAAGGCCACGCTGTCCCAATCGTTGCCGGCGTAGCTGGCTTTCACCGCTTCACCGTTGGCGTGGAACAGGCTGAAGTCGAAGTTGAAACTGTTGGCCCGGTGCCAGCCGAAGGCGCCTGATGAACTGGCGAAACCACGGCTGATAGGGCCGGCGGCGTAGAAGCCGACCATGTCCACACCTTCAGCGGCCAGGCTGATTGCTTCCAGCACCTGGGCCAGGTCCGGCAGCGGTCGGTCCTGCTGGTCCTTGTTTTGCCAGGCGTTGTGGTTGAGCAGCAGGTACGGATCCTGCGGCAACAACGGCAAGGTCTCGCGCAGTTGTTGCAGGCCGTTGGCCAGGCGCTGACGATCCAGTTCAGGCTCGCCCGCCAGGGTGATACCGAGGTCGGCGTGACGCCCGTCGTTGATCAGCTTCAGGTTCAGGCTGGCCTGTTGCACCTGGCCGGCCTGGCGCACTTTGCCGTGGTTGAAACGCACAAACTCGGAGGACTCGTCGGCGTAGCCGAGGTGGAATTGTTCTGTCTCGGTGATGGCCTGCTTGAGCCAATCCACCAGGGCTTTGAAATTATTCATCAGGCGTCTCCCCCGAACACGTCCACGTTGCTGAACACACAGGCCGGTGAGGCATGACCGACGCGGATCACCTGGTTGGGTTCGCCCTTGCCGCAGTTCGGCGTGCCCAGCACCTTGAAGGTGCTGGCGTCGCCGACGGCGCTGAGGTTGCGCCAGAACTGCGCGGAAATCGCCCGGTAGTTGGGGTTCTTCACCACGCCTTTGAGCTCGCCGTTTTCAATCAACTGGCCCCACTCGCAGCCAAACTGGAATTTGTTGCGTGCATCGTAAATCGACCACGAACGGTTGGTGGACATCAGGATGCCGTTCTCGATGCCGCCAATCAGCTGCGCCATGTTCTGGTCGCCGGCCTCGATATTCAGGTTGGCCATGCGGTCGATCGGCGCGCGGTTCCAGCTGCAGGCACGGCTGTTGGCCACGCCTTGCATGCCGGCGCGGTATTGCGACAACGCACCGCCCAACGGCTTGAGCAGCAGGCCTTCGCGGATCAGGAATTGTTTGCTGGCCTTCGTGCCGTCGTCGTCATGCCCATAGCTGGCGAGCTGCTCGGGAATGTCCGGGTCGAAGGTCACGTTCAGCAGGTTGGAGCCGTATTGCAGGTGACCGAAATCGCTGGCCTTGACGAAGCTGGTGCCGGCGTAATTGCGCTCGTCGCCCAGGATACGGTCGAGTTCCAGCGGGTGGCCGATGGATTCGTGGATCTGCAGGATCATCTGGTCGGGCATCAGCAGCAGGTCGCGCGGGCCCTGGGGGGTGTTCGGGGCCAGCAGCAGTTGCAGCGCCTGGTCGGCAATCTGCGGCGCGGCGCCCACCAGGCCGAAGCGGCTGATCACGTCAAAGCCGCCTTGCTGGCCGAAGTTGGTGCCGCCCAGGGTGCGGGTCTGGCTGTCATTGCCGTCGTAGGCCGTGACGTTGACACCCGGGAACACAAACCGCTGGGCCTGGCGCAGTTCGGCGCCGGCGCTGTTGAGGTAGATCTGTTCGACGTGGGTGGTGCCCAGGCTGACTTCCCAGTTCACCAGGCGCTCGTCCTTGGGCACGGCGGCCGATTCGGCGCCGAGCAGTTGGTAGCAGTCGCTCAGGGACGGGAAGGGCTGGTCGAGGCTCGGCGACAGGTAGTCGGCAATGTCGCTGGACACTGGCTGGTCGCGCAGGTCGAGCAGGGCGTGGGGCTTGATGAGCCGGGCTTGCTGTTCGGCGCGCTCAAGGGCGGCTTGCAGGCCGGGCAGGGAAATGTCGTGGGTGGCGGCGTAGGCTTCGACGCCATTGAGGCGCACGGTGAGCATCGCGCCTTCGTCCTGGCTGAGGTGTGGCGGCTCGGCGACGTTCTTGCGTACCGACAGGTACTGGCCGGACTCGCGGACGTAGCGCAGGGAAAAGAATTCGGCGGTGGTGCGCAGGGCACTGAACTGCTTTTTGAGTGTGGCGTGGTGTTCGAACATGGGGCCTTCCTTGTGGGCGGCTCGGCGCGGGCAGGCAAACAGAGTAGGCCTGGGCTGGGAGCTGATCAAGGAAAGTGTAGGCGGGCGGGAGGTCTTGCGGTGTCAGATCGGGCCTCTTCGGGAGCAAGCCCCCTCCCACATTTGATCGGGTTCACACGGTCAAAAATGTGGGAGCGGGCTTGCTCGCGAAGGGAGCACCTCGGTCCATCAGTTACTGCGCAGTAGGACCCACTTCACGCATCGGCTTGCCACGCACCGGCGCATCGCCTGCCACGTAGTAATCCGCAGTGCTGCGCGGCAGTGGCTTGCGGCCACGGATCTTGTCGGCGATTTTCTCGGCGATCATGATCGTCGGCGCGTTCAGGTTGCCGGTGGTGATGATCGGCATGATCGACGCGTCAACCACGCGCAGACCCTGCATGCCATGCACACGGCCTTCGGCGTCAACCACGGCCATCTCGTCGGTGCCCATCTTGCACGAGCAGGACGGGTGGAACGCCGTCTCGGCGTGCTCACGGATAAATTTATCCAGTTGCTCGTCGGTCTGTACGTCGATGCCCGGGCTGATTTCGCGGCCACGGTATTGGTCGAGTGCCGGCTGTTGCATGATTTCACGGGTCAGGCGGATGCCGTCGCGGAATTCCTGCCAGTCCTGTTCGGTAGACATGTAGTTGAAGAGGATGCTCGGGTATTCCCGTGGGTTCTTCGACTTCAGCTGCACGCGGCCACGGCTCGGCGAACGCATGGAACCCATGTGCGCCTGGAAACCGTGCTCTTTCACACCGTTGCTGCCGTTGTAGTTAATCGCTACCGGCAGGAAGTGATACTGGATGTTCGGCCAATCGAAGTCTTCACGGGTACGGATGAAACCGCCCGCTTCAAACTGGTTGCTGGCGCCGATGCCGGTGCCGTTGAACAGCCACTCGGCACCAATGGCCGGCTGGTTGTACCAGAGCAGCGACGGGTACAGCGAGACCGGTTGGGTGCACGCGTATTGCAGGTACAGCTCAAGGTGATCCTGCAGGTTTTCGCCGACGCCTGGCAGGTCGTGGACCACCGGAATGTCGAGGCTTTCCAGCAGTTTTGCCGGGCCAACACCGGAGCGTTGCAGCAGTTGCGGCGAAGCGATTGCGCCGCTGCACACCAGGACTTCCTTGCGGGCACGGGCTTCAACGCGTTCTTCGGCAGCACCGATCAGGTAACGCACGCCGACGGCACGCTTGCCTTCGAACAGGACTTTGTCGGTCAGGGCATGGGTGACGATGGTCAGCGTCGAGCGCTTCTTGGCCGTGTCCAGGTAACCGCGAGCGGTGCTGGCGCGACGACCGTTTGGCGTCACGGTACGGTCCATCGGGCCGAAGCCTTCCTGCTGGTAGCCGTTCAAGTCTTCGGTACGTGGGTAACCGGCCTGTACGCCGGCTTCAACCATCGCGTGGAACAGCGGGTTGTTGCCGGCCTTTGGCGTGGTCACGCTGACCGGGCCGTCGCCACCGTGGTAGTCGTTCGGGCCGATGTCGCGGGTTTCGGCTTTACGGAAATACGGCAGGCAGTCCAGGTAGGTCCAGTCTTCCAGGCCCGGCAGTTTCGACCAGTTGTCGTAGTCCATCGCGTTGCCGCGGATGTAGCACATGCCGTTGATCAGCGAGGAGCCGCCGAGGCCCTTGCCGCGACCGCACTCCATCCGGCGGCCGTCCATGTGTGGTTCTGGATCGGTTTCGTAGGCCCAGTTGTAGCGGCGGCCTTGCAGCGGGAACGCCAGGGCGGCTGGCATCTGGGTACGGAAATCGAAACGGTAGTCCGGGCCGCCGGCTTCCAGCAGCAGGACGGTGACGCCTTCGTCTTCGGTCAGACGGGTCGCCAGGGTGTTACCGGCGGAGCCGGCACCCACAATGATGTAGTCGTATTCTTGGGACATTGAATGCACCCTCGTGAAAGTTGGTTCAGGCTGCTTTTGTGGCGAGGGAGCTTGCTCCCGTTCGACTGCGCAGCAGTCGCAAAGTCAGCGCTCGAGTTCTGTCTGAAAGAACTGCGGTACCTGGCATGGGGCTGCTTCGCAGCCCGACGGGAGCAAGCTCCCTCGCCACATGGGCCATGCCAGGCTCAATCAGGTTTTAGAACACCGAGGCGTAGTCGCCCAGCTCAACCTGTACCGATTTGATGCGAGTGAAGTTGTTCAGCGAGCTGATCCCGTTTTCACGGCCCACGCCCGACTGCTTGTAGCCGCCCACCGGCATCTTCGCGTCGGACTCGCCCCAGGCGTTGATCCAGCAGATACCGGCTTCCAGCTGATGAATCACGCGGTGGGCGCGGTTCAGGTCCTTGGTCACCAGGCCCGCGGCCAGGCCGAAGTCGGTGTCGTTGGCACGGCGGATCACTTCTTCTTCAGTGTCGTAGGTGAGGATGCTCATCACCGGGCCGAAGATTTCTTCACGGACGATGGTCATTTCGTCGGTGCAGTCAGTGAACACGGTCGGGGCCACGTAGGCACCCTTGGCGAATTCACCGTCGGTCAGACGGTCGCCGCCGCACAGCACGCGGGCGCCTTCTTCTTTACCTTTGGCGATGTAGCCGAGCACGCTTTCCATGTGGGCGAAGCTGACCAGCGGGCCGAAGTTGGTGTTTTCATCTTCCGGGTTGCCGATGCGGATGCGGGCAACGCGCTCGGCGATCTTGGCTTCGAACGCGCCTTTGAGGGCGGTCGGAACGAACACGCGGGTGCCGTTGGTGCAGACCTGGCCCGAGCTGTAGAAGTTGGCCATCATCGCGATGTCGGCGGCGCGGTCGAGGTCGGCGTCGTCGAAAATGATCAGCGGGGATTTGCCGCCCAGTTCCATGGTGACTTCCTTGAGCGAAGAGCTCGAAGCGCTGGCCATGACTTTCTTGCCGGTGTCGGTGCCGCCGGTGAAGGAGACTTTCTCGATGCGCGGGTGTTCGGTCAGCCAGGTGCCGACTTCACGGCCGCTGCCGGTCAGGACGTTGAACACGCCATCCGGAACGCCGGCGGCGGTGTAGATTTCAGCCAGTTTCAGGGTGGTCAGCGAGGTGACTTCGCTTGGCTTGAAGATCATCGCGTTACCGGCCGCCAGGGCAGGTGCGGATTTCCACAGGGCGATCTGGATCGGGTAGTTCCATGCGCCGATACCGGCCACGACGCCCAGCGGCTCGCGACGGGTGTAGACGAAAGAAGTGTCACGCAGCGGGATCTGCTCGCCTTCGATGGCGGGCACCAGGCCTGCGTAGTATTCCAGCACGTCAGCGCCGGTGACGATGTCGACGTATTGGGTTTCGGAATACGGCTTGCCGGTGTCCAGGGTTTCCAGGGCGGCCAGTTCGTCGTTGCGCTCACGCAGGATGTCGACGGCACGACGCAGGATGCGCGAACGCTCCATGGCAGTCATGGCGGCCCAGATTTTCTGGCCCTTTTCGGCGCTGACCACAGCGCGCTCGACGTCTTCTTTGGTAGCGCGTTGCACGTTGGCGAGAACTTCACCGTTAGCCGGGTTGATGGCTTCGAAAGTGGCATCGCTGCCAGCGTCGGAGTAGCCGCCGTCAATGTAGAGTTTTTGCAGTTCGAAACGGGCCATAAAGTCCTCGCAAGTGCATTAGTGGTTGGCGCGGTTCGGGAGTTGAGCGTTTATGTGTGCTCTAACTCACCTGCTTGGCCAATTGGAAATCCATGTATTCGTAAGCGATCCGTTGCGCCTGCTCCGTGTCAAAAGCGTCTCCCGACAGGGCGCCGCGCAACCACAAACCGTCGATCAGGGCCGCCAGGCCTCGGGCTGCGCTGCGTGCCTCGGGCAACGGCAACGCTCGGCGGAACTGGCAACACAGGTTGGAATACAGACGGTGATCGTTGATCCGCTGCAGCCTGTGCAATGACGGGTGGTGCATGCTGGTGGCCCAGAAGGCCAGCCAGGTTTTCATAGCCGGGCCGTTGACTTGGCTGGCGTCGAAGTTGCCTTCGATGATCACCTGAAGATGGGCCCGCGGGCTGTCATCTTTCAGCGCCAACCGGCGCTCGGTGACGTTCTCGATCAGCACGTTCATCAGGTACCGCATCGTGGCGGCGATCAGGCCATTCTTGTCCTGAAAATAGTGACTGATGATGCCATTCGAGACACCGGCCAGACGGGCGATCAGCGCAATGCTGGCATCCCCCATTCCGACCTGATCGACCGCCGTCAATGTGGCTTCGATCAACTGCTGGCGGCGTATGGGTTGCATACCGACCTTGGGCATCGTGCACCTCTCCTTAGGCCTGCCAACGGGCGATAAACGTCCGTCGGCTTGAGGGCCAGTCTATTTTGTTTTGATTGAACGTTCAATCAACAAAGAATAAGATCTGCGACAAATGGTCGCTGCCTACAGGTATTTCCTACGTGCATGTGGCGCCACCTGACATCGGGAAAACCCATGAAACAGCCCGGCACAGCGGTTCGCCGGGGGTTTATGGTTTTTCGGGGTGTCTTTATACACCCGTCCGTCGACTGCCGAAAAATCGATGGCTCGGGTCAAGCGTTGCCTTGTGTTTCTCTGCACTGCCCGGAGCATCTGTGCCATGAGTTCTGCCTCTCTTATAAAGACCCCGCCAGAAAAGGTGCGGGTCAACGGTTGGGTGTTCTACACCTCCACCGCGCTGATTCTGTTGTTGACCGCGATTCTGATCATCGCCCCGCAGGAAGCCGGCAGGATGCTCGGTGTGGCCCAAGCCTGGTTGTCGAAAAGCTTTGGCTGGTACTACATGGTCGTGATCGCCGCCTACCTGGTGTTTGTGGTGGGCCTGGCGTTTTCGTCCTATGGCAAATTGAAACTGGGCAGCAAGGACGACACCCCGGACTTCAGCTACGGTGCCTGGGCCGGCATGCTCTTCTCGTCGGGCATCGGCATCTCGCTGCTGTACTTCGGCGCCTCCGAGCCGCTGGACCACTACTTCAACCCGCCTGAAGGCGCATCGGCCACCGGCGAAGCTGCACGCCAGGCGTTGCAGTTGACGTTCCTGCACTGGGGCCTGCACGGCTGGGCGATCTACGCACTGGTCGGCCTGGCCGTGGCGTACTTTGCCTACCGTCATAACCAGCCGCTGGCCCTGCGCTCGGCGCTGTACCCGCTGGTGGGCGAGCGTTGGGTCAAAGGCGCGGCCGGTCACGCGGTGGACGGCTTCGGCATGTTCGTGACCCTGCTGGGCCTGGTGACGAACCTGGGGATTGGCTCGATGCAAGTGTCGTCCGGGCTGGAAAACCTGTTCGGCATGCAGCACAGCAACACCAACCTGCTGATCGTGATCATCGTGATGAGCACCGTGGCGACCATTGCCGCCGTGTCGGGTGTGGAGAACGGCATTCGCCGCCTGTCCAACCTGAACATCGTGCTGTTCAGCGGCCTGCTGATTTTCGTGCTGCTGTTCGGCCCGACCCTGCACCTGCTCAACGGCTTCGTGCAGAACATCGGCGACTACATGAACGGCATCGTGCTGAAGACCTTCGACCTGTACGTGTACGAAGGCGACGCCGACAAGACCGAACGCTGGATGGGCCTGTGGACCCTGTTCTACTGGGCCTGGTGGATTTCCTGGGCGCCATTCGTGGGCATGTTCATCGCGCGTATTTCCCGTGGTCGCACGGTGCGTGAACTGGTGGCCGGCGTGCTGCTGATCCCGCTGGGCTTCACCCTGGCGTGGCTGTCGATCTTCGGCAACTCGGCCCTGGACCTGGTGGTGAACCATGGCGCGGTGGAGTTGGGCAAGACGGCGCTGGAACAGCCGTCCATGGCGATCTACCAACTGCTTGAGCATTACCCGGCGTCGAAAATCGTCATCGGTGTGTCGATCTTCGTGGGCTTCGTACTGTTCCTGACCCCGGCGGATTCCGGCGCGGTGATGATGGCGAACCTGTCCTGCAAGGGCGGCAACGTTGACGAAGATGCGCCGCACTGGCTGCGGATTTTCTGGTCGGCGGTGATCACCCTGGTGACCATCGGCCTGCTGTTCGCCGGTAACTTCGAAGCCATGCAAACCATGGTGGTGCTGGCGGGCTTGCCGTTCTCGGTGGTGCTGGTGTTCTTCATGTTCGGCCTGCACAAGGCGATGCGCCAGGACGTGGCGATCGAGTTGGAGCAGGCGCAGTTGGCCGAGCGTGGTCGGCGTGGTTTCAGCGAGCGTTTGACTGCCCTGGACCTGCAACCGAGCCAGGGTACCGTGCAACGCTTTATGGACAAGCACGTCACGCCGGCGCTGGAAGAAGCGGCGACTGCGTTGCGTGACCAGGGGCTGGAAGTGCAGACCCTGCTGGGCAAATCCAAGCGCTGCATTGGTGTGCGCATCGAGATGCAAGAGGGCAATCCGTTTGTCTACGAGGTCAGCCTGGATGCTTATTCGTCGGCACCGAACGACTTGCCCGAGGAAGAACGCACGCGCTACTACCGCGCCGAGGTTTACCTGCACAACGGGCCTCAGGAATACGACCTGATGGGCTTCACCCAGGAGCAGATCACCCGGGACGTGCTCGATCAGTTTGAAAGCCATCGGCAGCTCCTTGGCCGTGTCTATAGCTGAGTGTTGAAAGGACAGGTGGTGTCGTTACTGACACCACCTGAGCAAAATGTGGGAGCGGGCTTGCTCGCGAATGCGCAGTGTCAGTCAGTACATCTGACACTGATACACCGCATTCGCGAGCAAGCCCGCTCCCACATTTATGTTGCGGTGTCTGTTAGCCCAGGTTCTTGCCCAAGAGGGCGTGATAGAGCTCGCTGTCACCCAAAATCCCCACCACCTTGTTGTCGTCCTGCAGCACCAGCTTGTTGCCTGTCTGGTACCGAATCTGCAACGCATCGCGCATTCCGATATTGGAATCCACCAGCGTCGGCATCCGCCCCAAACCTTCCACGGCTTGCCCCGGTGCCCAGTTCTGCAGGTTCAGCACCGAACCGTTCTGCCGCGCGCCCTTGATGGTGTTGCCTTCGGCCAGGTCCAGCCACGAGTCACCGCCCGGGTCCAGGCTGATGGAGCCGTTGACGTGGGTGCAGTTATCCACCGTGCGCATCAGGCTGCGGCCACACAGCACATTCAGCGGGTTGGTGTGGGCCACGAAGGTCCGCACATAGTCATCCGCCGGGTTCAGCACGATCTCTTCCGGCACGCTGTACTGGATGATCCGCCCGTCTTTCATGATCGCGATGCGGCTGCCGAGTTTCAGCGCCTCATCCAGGTCGTGGCTCACGAATACGATGGTCTTGCTCAGCTTGCGTTGCAGCTCCAGCAACTCATCCTGCAAGCCCTGGCGGATCAGCGGGTCGAGTGCCGAGAAGGGTTCGTCCATCAACAGGATATCGGCGTCCATCGCCAATGCGCGGGCCAGGCCGACACGCTGCTGCATGCCACCGGAAAGCTCGTCTGGCTTCTTGTTGCGCCACTGCGACAGGCCCACCAGTTCCAGCTTGTCGTCCACCAGCTTGCGTCGTTCTTTCTCCGGGCGGCCCTGCATCTCCAGGCCGAAGCTGATGTTCTCGCGCACCGTCAGCCAGGGCATCAGGGCGAACTTCTGGAACACCATGGCGATGCGCTGGGTGCGCATCATTTTCAGCTCGGCGGGGGTGCAGGATGCGATGTCGATCTGGCGACCTTCATGCTCCACAAACAGCTTGCCGCGGCTGACGGTGTTCAAGCCATTGATGCAGCGCAACAAGCTCGACTTGCCCGAGCCGGACAGGCCCATCAGCACGCAGATCTCGCCTTTCTCGACATCCAGGCTGGCGTTTTCAACGCCGACAATCTGCCCGGTCTTTTTCAGGATCTCGTTGCGCGTCATGCCCTGGTCCAGCAGCTTGAGCGCCTCGCGTGGGTCTTTGGAGAAGATCACGTCGACATTTTCGAATCGGATAATGCTCATGCATCACCCCCTACTTTGGCGTCGGGTTGTTTGCAGATGCGGTCGAGCATGATGGCCAGCAGTACGATCGCCAGGCCGGCTTCAAAGCCCAGGGCGATGTCGGCGGTGTTCAGCGCGTTGACCACCGGTTTGCCGAGGCCGTCGGCGCCCACCAGGGCCGCGATCACCACCATCGACAACGACAGCATGATGCATTGGGTAATGCCGGCGGCGATGCTCGGCATGGCGTGGGGCAGTTCGATCCGCGAGAGCAACTGACGGCGCGAGCAGCCAAAGGCCTTGCCGGCGTCCATCAACTCTTGCGGCACATCACGGATACCCAGGTAAGTCAGACGGATAGGCGCGGCAATCGCAAACACCACCGTGGAAATCAGCCCGGGCACCACACCCAGCCCGAAGAGGGTCAGGGTAGGGATGAGGTAGACGAAGGTCGGTACGGTCTGCATCAGATCGAGCACCGGCCGCATCAGGGTGTAGAACATCGGTTTGTGCGCGGCAACGATGCCCAGCGGCACGCCGATCACCACGCAGACCAGGGTGGCGAACAGCACTTGCGCCAGGGTCTCCATGGTTTCCTGCCAGTACCCCAGGTTGAGGATCAGCAGGAAGGAGGCGATGACAAAAACGGTCAGGCCCCATTTGCGTTGAATGAAGTGAGCGAGCAGCGCAATCAGACCGATCAATGCCAGTGGATTGAACCAGGTCAGCGCGAACGTCACGCCGTGGATCATCGTTTCCAGGGTCGATGCGATTGCGTCGAAGTAGGCGGCCCCGTGTTGGGTCAACCACTCAACGAAGGCAGCGATGTACTGGCCTAGCGGGATTTTATGTTCAGTCAGCATGGTAGTGAATGTCCACATGCGAAGAGGAAAAACATCCCGGGCCAGCGTACCGGCCCGGGGTCAGCGGTTTACTTGGCGAGGTAAGCTTTGACGGCCTCCAGTCCTGGTTTGCCATCGACCGTGGTGACACCGGCGAGCCAGGTGTCGAGCACTTGCGGGTTCTTCTTCAGCCACGCCTTGGCGGCGGCGTCAGGCTTCATTTTGTCGTCCAGGACGTTACCCATCAGGGTGCTTTCCATGTTCAGGGTGAACGACAGGTTTTTCAGCAACTGGCCCACGTTGCTGCATTCCTGGGTGTAGCCCTTGCGGACGTTGGTGTAGATGGTGGCCTGGCCGTAGTTGGGGCCGAATGAATCATCACCCCCGGTCAGGTACTTCATCTTGAAGCGGGTGTTCATCGGGTGCGGTTCCCAGCCGAGAAACACGATGGCCTGGTCGCGCTTGGTGGCGCGTTCCACCTGCGAAAGCATCCCGGCTTCGCTGGATTCGACCACTTTGAAACCGGCGGTTTTCAGGCCGAAAGCGTCCTTGTCGATGAGGGTCTGGATGGTCCGGTTGCCGTCGTTGCCCGGCTCGATCCCGTAGATCTTGCCGCCCAGCTCATCCTTGAATTTGACGATGTCGGCGAAGTCTTTCAGGCCCTTGTTGTACAGCGCTTCCGGTACGGCCAGGGTGTACTTGGCGTTTTCCAGGTTGGCGCGCACGGTTTCCACGGTGCCGGCATCACGGTACTGCTTGATGTCGTTTTCCATGGTCGGCATCCAGTTGCCGAGGAAGATGTCCATGTTCTTGCCGTCGGCCAGGGACTTGTAGGTCACTGGTACTGAAATCATCGTGGTGCGGGGTTTGTAGCCGAGGCCCTTGAGGACTTCGCTGGTGGTGGCCGTGGTGACGGTGATGTCGGTCCAGCCGACATCGGAGAAGTTGACGGTCTGGCATTGCGCCGGTTCTGCAGCGTGAGCCACGACTGGCAGACTCAGCATGGCGGCCAACAACAACGACGGGGAACCTTTCATGGGGGTGGACTCCTGGTGTTTTTCTGGCGGCAATAACACCGCGCTTATAGGTGTTGCGGTTGGGCGTGCGGCACAGCTCTGCCACGCAACTGTGCAAACGAGTCGAGACTGATCATGTACCAGTGAAAATCTGACGCCTACAGGGGGCGTCGTATCCAGTACAGGGATGGTCGTATCCAGTGTCGGTGACGTCGCTTACAGATTTTTTCCACGGCAAAACTGCACTTTTTACCGATCTGCACCGCAAAAAACGGCCAAAACGTCGCCTTCCACAACAGCGGCGCTGATGAGCATGGGTACGTCGGTGTGAGACGCCGTGAGCGCCAGCAAAAGCTTGATGATGGCCGCATCTGGGCGGATTGCGACATGAGCGTAGCAGCTCCGTCACCAGGCGTTATGTGCGCCTGGCCTGTGCTCATCGAGGAGTTTCACGGCAATGGCTATCAGCGTTTTCGACCTGTTCAAGATCGGCATTGGGCCTTCGAGTTCTCACACCGTCGGCCCCATGCGCGCCGCGGCGTTGTTCGTTCAAGGATTACGTGAACGTGATGTGTTGGAACAAGTCAGGCGCGTCGAAGTTCAGCTGTATGGCTCCTTATCGGCCACGGGCATCGGTCACGGCAGCGACAACGCGGTGATCATGGGCCTGATGGGCGAGTGGCCGGACGCGATCGATCCGTCACAGATCGGCATCCGCATCGAAACCCTGCGCGAGACCAACACCCTGCTGCTGGACGCACGTTTGCCGGTGCCTTTCTTATGGGCGCGGGACATGCGCCTGATCGACGAAAACCTGCCGTTCCACCCTAATGCCATGACCCTGGTGGTGTTTGGTGATAACGGCGAGCTGCACCGCGACACCTACTACTCGGTGGGCGGCGGATTCGTGGTGGATGAAGCCCAGGCCAACAGCGGCGTGGCGGACATGGACCGCACCGAGCTGCCCTATGATTTTTCCAGTGCGGTGGAACTGCTGCAGCTGTGCAAGACCCACAACCTGCGCGTCGCTGAGCTGATGTTGGCGAACGAAAAAACCTGGCGTTCGGAAGAAGAAATCCGCAGCGGCCTGATGAAGCTTTGGCGCGCCATGCAGGATTGCGTGGAGCAAGGCCTAAAGCACGAAGGCATCCTTCCCGGCGGCCTCAATGTAAGGCGCCGTGCAGCCAAGTTGCACCGCAGCTTGCAGGAGCTGGGCAAGCCGAACGTGATCGGCTCGACCTTGAGCGCGATGGAGTGGGTCAACCTGTTCGCCCTGGCGGTGAATGAAGAAAACGCCGCCGGCGGGCGCATGGTCACGGCACCGACCAACGGCGCGGCGGGGATCATCCCGGCGGTGCTGCACTACTTCATGAAGTTCAGCGAAGAAGTGACCGAGGCCAACGTGGTCGACTATTTCCTCGGCGCGGCGGCGGTGGGCATCCTGTGTAAGAAGAACGCGTCGATCTCGGGTGCCGAAGTCGGCTGCCAGGGTGAAGTCGGCTCGGCGTGCGCCATGGCGGCGGCGGGGTTGGCGGAGATCCTCGGGGCTACGCCGGAGCAATTGTGCAACGCGGCGGAGATCGGCCTGGAGCACAACCTCGGCCTGACCTGCGACCCGGTAGGCGGGCTGGTGCAGGTGCCGTGCATCGAGCGTAATGCGATTGCCGCGGTGAAGGCGATCAACGCGGCGCAGATGGCGCTGCGGGGGGATGGCCAGCACTTCATCTCGCTGGACCGGGTGATCCGCACCATGCGCGATACCGGGGCGGATATGCATGACAAGTACAAGGAAACATCGCGGGGTGGGTTGGCGGTGAGTGCGGTGGAGTGTTGATCCGGAAAGACCGCGTCGCCTGCATTCGCGAGCAAGCCCGCTCCCACATTCGACCGAGTTCCTACTGAAAAAACGCGGTCAAGTGTGGGAGCGGGCTTGCTCGCGAATGCGGTAGGCCGGGCAACACTGCTCATAAAGTGAACACCAGAACCAAAAGCGCCACCTTTTAGCGCGTCGCAATTAGATAAGTAGCTCCCGAACGATTTCCCCTCATGACCATCGGTCACCCGTGCTTGTGGTGACAGACTTTTCCCACGTCGTTTCTCTCCCTTCCCACAAGTGCTACCGATCTGCTCACACACCTTGAGCCTGCGTTCTCTCACGTCTTTTCTGGGTCATATCCCCCACTCCATGCGCGGGCTTATATAGACACGTCATGAGGTCGTTTTCAGGAGTTATTGAATATGCATTCAACTTTAGGCATGGCATTTGCTCTATCAATACAAAGCCTCTCGCCATAGGAGTTTCCTTAAGGCGATGAGCGCAATAACAAGAGCCTCGCCTGAGGCCATCACCCGCTTTGTGTGAGGAGATACCGCGATGACGTCGTTCAACTCCGGGGCTCAACCCCAGAACCGTGCGCCTCAATCCATCGGCTTTTTGCTGCTGGACAATTTCACGCTGATTTCCCTGGCCTCCGCAGTCGAACCCCTGCGCATGGCCAACCAACTCTCCGGCCGCGAGCTGTATCGCTGGACGACGTTGAGTGTGGACGGAAACCAGGTGTGGGCCAGCGACGGTCTGCAAATCACCCCCGATGCTTCCATGCACAAAGCCCCGGCCCTGGACACCGTGATCGTCTGTGGCGGCGTGGGTATCCAGCGCACCGTGACCCGTGAGCATGTGTCGTGGCTGCAAAGCCAGGCGCGCCAATCCCGTCGCCTTGGCGCAGTGTGCACCGGCAGCTGGGCCCTGGCCTGCGCCGGCCTGCTGGACGGGTTTGATTGCAGCGTGCACTGGGAATGCCTGGCGTCGATGCAGGAAGCCTTTCCCCGCGTGGCCATGAGCACACGCCTGTTCACCCTCGACCGCAACCGCTTCACCAGCTCCGGCGGCACCGCGCCGCTGGACATGATGCTGCACCTGATCAGCCGCGACCACGGCCGTGAGTTGTCGGCGGCGATCTCCGAGATGTTTGTGTACGAGCGCATCCGCAACGAACAGGATCACCAGCGTGTGCCGCTCAAGCACATGCTTGGCACCAACCAGCCGAAGTTGCAGGAAATCGTCGCGCTGATGGAGGCCAACCTGGAAGAGCCGATCGACCTCGATGAACTGGCGGTGTACGTCGCGGTTTCCCGGCGTCAACTGGAGCGGTTGTTCCAGAAATACCTGCACTGTTCGCCGTCGCGCTACTACCTCAAGTTGCGCCTGATCCGTGCGCGGCAGTTGCTCAAGCAAACGCCGATGTCGATCATCGAAGTGGCGTCGGTGTGCGGGTTTGTCTCCACGCCGCACTTCTCCAAGTGCTACCGCGAATACTTCGGCATTCCGCCGCGGGATGAGCGTGTGGGTTCCAACACCACGCAGCAGGTAGCGATGATGCCGATTCCGCAGGCGCTGGTGTTGTCACCGTTGTCCGGGCCGTTGTCGGCGTTGAGCCAGGCCAGGAATGAGTCGACTTTCGCGAGTGTAAGGCTTTAGACCGAGTCGCCTGCATTCGCGAGCAAGCCCGCTCCCACACTTGACCGCGTTTTTTCAGTAGGAACGCGGTCAAGTGTGGGAGCGGGCTTGCTCGCGAATGCGGTATATCAGGCGCCAGAGTTCTGCCGAAATTGCACCAAAGCCGGCAACAACTGCTTGTCGATCGCCTGCCTCACCGCCGGCAAGATCGTCGCGCTGCCGGTGTACATCTGCTCAACCATACCCTTGAGCGCCTTGGCCCGTGCCGCGCTCAAGCCGCGCACCGCACACTCGCAAGCCTGCTCGGCGGTAGCGCCGCTGGACACCTCGAAACCCAACGACCGCAGCTGGCCCAGCAGGTCATCCTGGTCAATCAAATCCGCGTGCATCATGACGTTAATCCTTGTTAGGGGAGCGGGGGATTGAAGTCGATTCTGGTAGGCCATCACCGAGTCGGCAAGGCCTGAATGCATGAATGTCCGGCACACCTATGAACAGGTCGTTTTCGGCTAACTCGCAAGGCAGGGGAGTGTGCACACTGGCATCAAGCAAGCAGCTTGAAGGTTTGGTCACCCTCGGGATGCGCAGCTCACACAAAGCACTCTGCCCCGATCCTGTCACGGCTGGATCGGGGCTTTTTTTGAGCTGAAATTTGAGGTGAAGCTGCTGGCCCCTTCGCGAGCAAGCCCGCTCCCACAGTTGACCGCGTTTTTTCAGGAGAACTCGGTCAACTGTGGGAGCGGGCTTGCTCGCGAAGGGGGCGCCTCGGTCTACCGCTGCAACACCAATATCCGCGACAACAACTCATCCCGATCGATATAGCAGCCCTGGAAATGCCGCGCGCCGGACGCCGGATCAAACGCATTGCGCGCATGCAGGGTCCGGCGATTATCAAAGCACCACAGCTCGCCCGGATTCAGACGTTTGACCAGTCGAAAACGCTCCTCCCGGGTCATCGCAATAAACCGGCGATAGGCGCGATAGAGCAACGGCATCTGCTCTGCAGGCGCTTCAAACGGCCCGCGCAGAAAGTTGGCCATGCGAATCTCGACGACTTCACCCAAGGCATCCAGAGCGATGATCGGCGCCAGCCGGCGATAGTCGCTGTGACGGTCCTTGTTGCGAAACTCCACGGGGATTTCACACAGTGCGCGAAAGGCCTCCGGGTCTTCATCGCGCAATGCCCGGGCAATCGCAAAACCGTCGACAAAAATACTCTCGCCCCCGTCGGCGTCGTTCACCAGGCAATGCAAGAACTGCAGCCCGGGTTGCAGCTCCCGCGTCGGCAAATCACTGTGCAGCGGCAGGTTGAATGCCGTGTAGGCGTTGCTGTCGGCATCGGCCTTGGACTGCACGTTGAACAGCACGCCGAAGTTGCTCTCGCGGATGAACGAAATGCGCTTGGCGATCAGCGCCAGCGAGCCAGGTTCGGTGGGCACACCGCGCACTTGGGTGAGGCCGCTGTCACGCAGGGCCAGCAGCCATTGCAGCAGGGCTTTCGGGTCTTCCATCAATGCCGCGTAGTCGAAGACGGGCAGCTCGAACCTGTGGTCCCACAGCAGGGATTTCGGTTTGGCAGCCCGGCGTTCGGCGCGGGACTCATCGTCGTAGGCGTGCGCCCGCAACCATCCGGGATCGTATTGGCTGCGATGCCCGCCGCTCCATTCCACTGTCAGCAGACCCTGGTCGATACGTGCACTGAGGGCCTTGAGGTGTTCGTCCACATCGACGATTTCCAGCACCTGTTCACGGGTCACGCTGTAGACGCAAACAGGGCACGGGCAGTTGTCCCGCAGCCACTGGTGATGAAACGGGCTGACCCGCCCATCGGCCCATCGCACACTGAGGTGATCGCCGTGCACCTGCACATCGGCCAGGTCACTGATCAGTGGGTAAGTACGGAAGTCGGCAACAGCGGCGGCGGTTTGCATGGCGATTCCTTATTTTTGGGGTGGCAGTCCAATCACGCGGCCGAGCAGGGCGGGCTTCGGCAGGTCGGTTTGTTCGGCGCTGATGCTGGCAAGCTTGCCCAGCACCGCTTCACTGAATGGCGCCGAGTGCGGCCCGGCGAGGTCGACGTGGAGCAGCATCTGTTCGTTGCCCGCCAGCTCCTTTTCGTCGCCCACCAGGTGCAGGCTGTGATAGAGGTGCAGGCGCTTGCGGTCGTGGGCGATGAGTTGGGTGTGTACCTCGACGGCGGCGCCCAGTTTCACTTCGTGCAGGTAGTTGAGGTGCAACTCCAGGGTGAACAGCGAGTGGCCGCTGGCTTCGCGGTTTTCGCTGTCCAGGCCCAGGGTGTCCATCAGCGCATCGGTGGCGTAGCTGAAGATCAGCAGGTAGAACGCATCGCGCAGGTGGCCGTTGTAGTCGACCCACTCGGGGAGGATTTTGGTGGTGTAGGTGGTGAGTGCGGGCATGGTTCGGTTCCCGGTAGGTACGTGATCGTTCCCACGCTCTGCGTGGGAACGCCTCCTGTGACGCTCTGCGTCACGCGTTGGGACGCAGAGCGTCCTGGGCTGCATTCCCACGCAGAGCGTGGGAACGATCTTTACAGGGCTTATTCGGCGAAGGTCATACCGTGTTTTTCCTTGGTGGTCTTCACCGCCTCCAGCACCGCCAGCAGGCAATCATCACGATAGCGCTCCAGCGCCGAAATGCTGTGTTTGCCCAACTGATCGCTGGTGCCGTCCACCACGTCGTCAATCAACTTGTCGGTCAGTTCCGGGGCCGGCAAATAGGTCCACGGCAGCTGCAAGGCCGGGCCGAACTGCGCCATGAAGTGCCGCATCCCGGCATCACCGCCCGCCAGCGTATAGGTCAGGAACGTGCCCATGAACGACCAGCGCAAACCGGCGCCAAAGCGAATCGCATCATCGATCTCGCCGGTGGTTGCCACACCATCGTTCACCAGGTGCAACGCCTCACGCCACAGGGCTTCCAGCAGACGGTCAGCGATAAAACCGGGCACTTCCTTACGCACATGCAACGGGCGCATGCCGAGGGATTCATACACCTTGATCGCTGCCTGAATAGCTTCTGGCGCGGTGTTCTGTCCGCCGACTACCTCTACCAGTGGCAACAGGTAAACCGGGTTGAACGGGTGACCCACTACGCAGCGTTCCGGGTGGGTGGAGCCTTCGTAAAATTCACTCGGCAACAGCCCCGAAGTACTCGAGCCAATCAAGGCGTTCGGCTTGGCCGCCGCGCTGATCTTGCTGTGCAATTCCAGCTTCAATTCCAGGCGTTCCGGGGCACTTTCCTGGATGAAGTCGGCGTCTTTCACGCACTCTTCAATCGTGGCCACAAAGCGCAGGCGATCTTGCGAGGCGCCGGGTGCAAGGCCTTGTTTCTCGAGTGCGCCCCAGGCATTCGCGACACGTTTGCGCAGGGCCGCTTCGGCACCAGGCGCCGGGTCCCAGGCCACCACATCCAGGCCGTGAGCCAGTGCGCGGGATACCCAGCCGCTGCCGATAACACCGCTGCCCAGCGCGGCGAAGGTTTTGATTTCAGTGATAAAGCTCATGGCAAATTCCTAAAGAGTTCGGTGATTCTGTGTGAGAGCCAAGATCAAAGTGTGGGAGCGGGCTTGCTCGCGAAAGCGGTCTGTCAGTTGATGCATTCGGTGGCTGATCCACCGCTTTCGCGAGCAAGCCCGCTCCCACATTTGATTCGGTTCCTGCAGGGCGTCGTGCGGTGTGTCTTAGCCGCGCTTGGTCAGGCCCATCTTCACGCGGCCTTCGGCCGGGGTCATGACCCGCGCACCCAGGCGGCTGAGGATCTCGCTGGCGCGTTCCACCAACTGGCCGTTGGTCGCCAGCACGCCCTTGTCCAGCCACAGGTTGTCTTCCAGGCCGACTCGCACATTGCCGCCCAGCAGCACCGCTTGCGCCGCCATCGGCATCTGCATGCGACCAATCCCGAAGCCGGCCCACACCGCGTCAGCCGGCAGGTTGTCGACCATGGCTTTCATGGTGGTGGTGTCGGCCGGCGCGCCCCACGGGATGCCCAGGCACAGCTGGAACAACGGGTTGTCGAGCAAGCCTTCCTTGATCATCTGCTTGGCGAACCACAGGTGACCGGTGTCGAAAATTTCCAGCTCGGCTTTAACGCCCAGCTCTTGAATACGTTTGGCGCCAGCCCGCAGCTGGGCCGGGGTGGAGACGTAAATGGTGTCGCCATCGCCGAAGTTCAGGGTGCCGCAATCGAGGGTGCAGATTTCCGGCAGCAGCTCTTCCACGTGGGCCAGGCGGGTCAGCGGGCCCACCAGGTCGGTGTTGGGCCCGAATTCCATGGGGTTCTCGCCGCCACCGATTTCCAGGTCGCCACCCATGCCGGCGGTGAGGTTGACGATGATGTCGACGTCCGCCTCGCGGATGCGCTCCATCACTTCGCGGTACAGCGCCACGTCGCGGCTGAACTTGCCGGTCTCGGGGTCACGTACGTGGCAATGCACCACGGTGGCACCGGCCTTGGCTGCTTCCACCGCCGCGGCAGCGATTTGTTTCGGAGTGACCGGCACGTGAGGGCTTCTGGCGGTTGTGTCGCCAGCACCGGTGAGTGCGCAGGTGATGATGACGTCGTGGTTCATGAGGCAGGTTCCTTACAGGCGTGATTTTCAGGCGTAGTCATACCGTTCGCAGCCGGGAGCGGCTGCGAAACGGTGATTCAAGACAGGTTATTTGCTGGTCAATTGCAGGTTGGCTGCGGCGGGTTTGCCGTCGAAGGTGGTCACGCCTTCCAGCCAGCGCTGCTGGTCTTGCGGGTGATCCTTGAGCCATTGCCTGGCCGACTCGAAAGCGTCCTTGTGATCCAGCAGCGGCTGCATCATTCGGCTCTCGTCGGCGGCGGTGAAGGTCAGGTTGCTGAGCAACTTGTGCACGTTGGGGCATTGCTCGGCGTAGGTCGGCGAGGTGACGGACCACACGGTGGCCATGCCTTCGTTCGGGCCCAGCGCGTCATCACTGCCGGTGAGGTAAGTCATCGCCACGTTGACGTTCATCGGGTGCGGCGCCCAGCCGAAGAACACCACGGCCTCCTTGCGGCGCACGGCGCGGTCGACGGCGGCGAGCATGCCGGCCTCGCTGGATTCCACCAGTTGGAACTTGCCCAGGCCAAACTGATTCTTGGCGATCATCGCCTTGATCTGGGTGTTGGCGCCCGAGCCTGGTTCAATGCCGTAGATCTTGCCGCCCAGTTCTTTTTCAAACCTGGCGATGTCGGCGAAGGTCTTCAGGCCCTTGTCGGCCAGGTAAGTCGGCACCGCCAGGGTCGCGCGGGCGTCTTCCAGGGACGGCTTGTCGAGCACCTTGACCTGCTTGGCCTCGACAAACGGGGTGATGGTCTGGGTCATCAGCGGGTTCCAGTAGCCCAGGAACATGTCCAGGCGCTGGTCGCGAATACCGGCAAAGATGATTTGCTGGGACGCGCTGGTCTGTTTGGTCTTGTAGCCGAGGCCGTCGAGCAACACTTGAGTCATGGCACTGGTGGCGATTACGTCGGTCCAGTTCACCACGCCCATGCGCACGTTCTGGCAAGAAGCCGCATCGGCTGCCATGACGTTGGTGCTCAAAATGGCGCTGGCGCTGAGTGCGAGCACACAGCGGCTGATCAGTCGGTTCATGGTGGTTCCCTCGGCAGGTTGTTATTGTGGGTTCCGGCGTCTTTGTGCACCGTGCAGCCAAGTTACGCAGCTTGGTCCCCGACAAAACGCACGGCGGCGACCAGCTCTTGCACTGCAGCGACCTGCCCCCTTGAATGACCGATTGAACTGGCGTATCACAGTGACCACGCTGTCCGTCCTACGAGAGCGCTCCATGTCCCAGGATTTCTACTTTCTGCTGATGCCGGGCTTCTCCGCCATCGGCTTTATCTCCGCGATCGAACCTTTACGTGTCGCCAATCGTTTTCGCGGCGAGCTGTACCGCTGGCACGTCTTGAGCGCCGACGGCGGCGCGGTGCTGGCGAGCAATGGCATGTCGGTCAACGCCGACGCCGCGCTGGAGCCGCTGAAAAAAGGCTCGACCTTATTGGTGGTGGCCGGCTTCGAACCGCTGAAGTTCGCCACGCCCGCACTGGAACACTGGCTGCGTCGCCTTGATCACGACGGCGTGACCCTCGGCGCCATCGACACTGGCGCCTGCGTACTCGCCGAAGCCGGCCTGCTCGACGGCCACCGCCTGACCCTGCACTGGGAAGCCATCGACGCCTTCAAGGAATCTTATCCACAGCTGACGGTAACCCAGGAGCTGTTCGAGATCGACCGCCGGCGCATCACCTCGGCGGGCGGCACCGCGTCCATCGACCTGATGCTCGACCTGATCAGCCAGGCTCACGGGCCAGAGTTGGCGATCCAGGTGTCCGAGCAATTCGTGCTCGGCCGCATCCGCCCGCGCAAAGACCACCAACGCATGCAGATCGCCACGCGCTACGGCATCAACAACAAGAAGTTGGTGCAGGTGATTGGGGAGATGGAACAGCACACGGAACCGCCGTTGAGCACACTGGCGCTGGCGGAGGCGATCAAGGTCACGCGGCGGCAGTTGGAGCGCTTGTTTCGGCTGCACCTGAACGACACACCGAGCAACTTCTACCTGGGTTTGCGCCTGGAAAAGGCTCGGCAGTTGTTGCGCCAGAGCGACCTGAGCGTGCTGGAGGTGAGCATCGCCTGCGGGTTTGAGTCGCCGTCGTATTTCACCCGCAGCTACCGGGCAAGGTTTGCCAAGTGCCCAAGGGAAGATCGGCGCCGGGAAGCGGTATGAGCACTGCTCTTGAGAACAATACAGATCAAATGTGGGGGCGGGCTTGCTCGCGAAAGCGGTGGATCAGTCGGTACATGTATTGACTGACACACCGCATTCGCGAGCAAGCCCGCTCCCACAGGGGATGTGCGATGTGGCTTACTTCTTCAGCAGGGCTGAACACGCGGCCTTGTAAGCCTCATGCTGATACTTGTTCAGCGTCGCCGGCAGGGCAAAGTCATGTTTCTTGTTCTGCGCATTGATGGTCTGCGGCGACAGCAGCGTCACTTCAACGCCCTCCAGCAACTGAAACACACCTTCAATCTTGAACGTGGTCGGGCCACCGGCGAATTCGCCTTTCTTGCTGCGCTTCTTGATGGCGATGCGGCTGATGCCGTTTTCCCGCACAAACGCGCTGACCTGAGCGGCGAAGGCCTTGACGTTGGCCGCCTCATCATCGTCTTCAAGGGCGATTTTCTTGGTGGCCAGAGCGACGTGGCCCAATGCCTGACCGTCGAGAGAGGCGACAGCAATAATGGCTTCGCTGCCTTTGATTTCGATGCCGCAGATTGTCATGAATAGCCTTGGTTCTGAGTAAAGAGTGGAGGGGATTGTCGCTTATTCCTGCCCAATCGACTCCAAAAACTCCGACCGTTCATCACTCATCCGCGCCAGACAATCATTCTGCTGGATCGCATATGCCTTGCTGCCCGCCACTGCCGGGAAGGTATCTACGGCGCAATCCGCATCACGTAACTTTTCCCACTTCTGCTGGGCATCCTTCAGACGAGCGGTAATGTCCGCCAGCTGCGTCTTGTTGCTGCCATAGGTCGAACCCATGCGTTCCAGCAGCCCCTGGTAGTTATCCTTGAGCAGTTGTTCGGCGGTGGTTTTGTTGTAGGTGGCGCATTCCAGGGTTTGCTTGTCGTTCTCGATGCCATCGCAAGGCGTGTTATCGGTGTCTTCAGCGGCGTGTGCGCCGGTTGCGATGAGTGCCAAAGCCAGGAAAATCGATTTCATTGCGCCGTCTCATATCAGTTGATGAGCAAATTCTGGCTCAAGCGTAAGACAAAGAACAGACACCCGTCAGAGATGTCATGTTGGCCTTTGTCGCGGATTGACGCTTTCGGCAATTCCCTTGTCGTTTTTGCACCCGGCTCCTTCTGCCCCGGGGCATATGCTGGCCCCAAAGCGCCGGCAGACGATTCGGCGCATGAATCGCCAATAAGGGGACGCCTGATGAGCCCAGCCGAATTGCACGCCGACAGCATCGTTATCGACGGGCTGATCATTGCCAAGTGGAACCGCGACCTGTTCGAAGACATGCGCAAGGGTGGCCTCACCGCTGCCAACTGCACCGTGTCGGTATGGGAAGGGTTCCAGGCCACCATTAACAACATCGTGGCCAGCCAGACCCTGATTCGCGAAAACAGCGACCTGGTGATCCCGGTGAAAACCACCGCCGATATCCGTCGCGCCAAGGAACAGGGCAAGACCGGCATCATCTTCGGCTTCCAGAACGCCCACGCGTTTGAAGACCAGCTCGGCTATGTCGAGATCTTCAAGCAGCTCGGGGTTGGCGTGGTGCAGATGTGCTACAACACCCAGAACCTGGTGGGGACCGGCTGCTATGAGCGCGATGGCGGCCTGTCGGGCTTCGGTCGCGAGGTCGTCGCCGAGATGAACCGCGTCGGCATCATGTGCGACCTGTCCCACGTGGGCTCCAAGACCTCCGAAGAAGTCATCCTCGAATCGAAAAAGCCGGTGTGCTACTCCCACTGCCTGCCTTCAGGCCTCAAAGAGCACCCGCGCAACAAGTCCGATGAAGAGCTGAAGTTCATCGCCGACCACGGTGGGTTTGTCGGCGTGACCATGTTCGCGCCGTTCCTGGCCAAGGGCATCGACTCGACCATCGACGACTACGCCGAAGCCATCGAGTACACCATGAACATCGTGGGCGAAGACGCCATCGGCATCGGCACCGACTTCACCCAGGGCCATGGCCAGGATTTCTTCGAAATGCTGACCCACGACAAGGGCTACGCCCGCCGCCTGACCAGCTTCGGCAAGATCATCAACCCGCTGGGCATCCGCACCGTGGGCGAGTTCCCGAACCTCACCGAGACCCTGCTCAAGCGCGGCCATCCCGAGCGCGTGGTGCGCAAGATCATGGGCGAAAACTGGGTCAACGTCCTGAAGGACGTCTGGGGCGAATAAGCCACCACTCACGCCTCTTTTCCCCCAACCTTATGCGTCGGGGGCTTACCAAAGCATTTTCCGGAGTTAAGTTTCCATGGCCAAGATCGCCCCTCAATTGCCTATCGAAGTCGACAGCGAAACCGGTGTCTGGACCTCCGACGCCCTGCCGATGCTGTACGTGCCGCGCCATTTCTTCGTCAATAATCACATGGGGATCGAAGAAGTCCTGGGCAGCGAGGCCTACGCCGAAATCCTCTACAAGGCCGGCTACAAATCCGCCTGGCACTGGTGTGAAAAAGAAGCTGAATGCCATGGCCTGGAAGGCGTCGCAGTGTTCGAGCACTACATGAAGCGCCTGTCGCAGCGCGGCTGGGGCCTGTTCAAGATCCAGGACATCGACCTCGATAAAGGCACGGCCAGCGTCAAGCTCGAGCACTCGGCATTCGTCTACGTGTACGGCAAGGTCGGGCGCAAGGTCGACTACATGTTCACCGGCTGGTTTGCCGGCGCGATGGACCAGATTCTCGAAGCCCGCGGCAGCAAGATCCGCACCGTTGCGGAACAGGTATACGGCGGCTCCGAAGAGGGCCACGACGACGGCCTGTTCACCGTCAAGCCGTTGTAAGTCGAGGACCCTGCCATGGCTTTCGAAGCAATGTTTGCGCCGATCCAGATCGGCAAACTGACCATCCGCAACCGCGTGCTCAGTACCGCCCACGCTGAGGTGTATGCCACCGACGGCGGCATGACCACCGACCGCTATGTGAAGTACTACGAAGAGAAAGCCAAGGGCGGGATCGGCCTGGCGATCTGCGGCGGTTCTTCCAGTGTCGCCATCGACAGCCCGCAAGGCTGGTGGAAGTCGGTGAACCTGGCGGATGACCGGATCATCCCGCACTTCCAGAACCTGGCCGACGCCATGCACAAGCATGGCGCCAAGATCATGATCCAGATTACCCACATGGGCCGTCGCTCGCGCTGGGACGGCGAGCATTGGCCCACGCTGCTGTCGCCCTCGGGCATCCGCGAGCCGGTGCACCGCGCCACCTGCAAGACCATCGAGCCTGAAGAAATCTGGCGGGTGATCGGCAACTACGCTACCGCTGCGGCACGGGCCAAGGCCGGTGGCCTGGACGGTGTGGAGCTGTCGGCGGTGCACCAGCACATGATCGACCAGTTCTGGAGCCCTCGGGTCAACAAACGTACTGACGAATGGGGCGGCAGCTTCGAAAACCGCATGCGTTTCGGCCTTGAGGTGTTGAAGGCGGTGCGCAAGGAAGTCGGCCCGGATTTCTGCGTCGGCATCCGTTTGTGCGGCGACGAATTCCATCCGGACGGCCTGTCCCACGAGGACATGAAACAGATCGCCAAGTACTACGACGACACCGGCATGCTCGACTTCATCGGCGTGGTCGGCTCGGGGTGCGACACCCACAACACCCTGGCCAACGTTATCCCGAACATGAGTTATCCACCGGAGCCGTTCCTGCACCTGGCGGCCGGCATCAAGGAAGTGGTCAAGGCCCCGGTGCTGCACGCGCAGAACATCAAGGACCCGAACCAGGCCACGCGCATCCTGGAAGGCGGCTACGTGGACATGGTCGGCATGACCCGCGCCCACATCGCCGACCCGCACCTGATCGCCAAGATCAAGATGGGCCAGATCGACCAGATCAAACAGTGCGTCGGCGCCAACTACTGCATCGACCGCCAGTACCAGGGCCTGGATGTGCTGTGCATCCAGAACGCCGCCACTTCCCGTGAATACATGGGCGTGCCGCACATCATCGAGAAATCCACCGGGCCAAAACGCAAAGTCGTGGTGGTGGGTGCCGGCCCGGCCGGGATGGAAGCGGCGCGGGTGGCTGCCGAACGTGGCCACGACGTGACGTTGTTCGAGAAGAAAGAATTTATCGGCGGGCAAATCACCACTGCATCGAAAGCCCCGCAGCGTGACCAGATTGCCGGGATCACCCGCTGGTTCCAGTTGGAACTGGCGCGCCTGAACGTCGACCTGCGCCTGGGTGTGGCGGCGGACGCGGCGACCATCCTCGACCTGCGCCCGGACGTGGTGGTGCTGGCGGTGGGCGGTCATCCGTTCCTGGAGCAGAACGAACACTGGGGCGCGGCTGAAGGCCTGGTGGTCAGCAGCTGGGACGTGCTCGACGGCAAGGTTCTACCTGGCAAGAACGTGCTGGTGTACGACACCATCTGCGAGTTCACCGGCATGTCGGTGGCCGACTTCCTCGCGGACAAGGGCAGCCAGGTCGAGATCGTCACCGACGACATCAAGCCGGGCGTGGCCGTGGGCGGTACGTCGTTCCCGACGTACTACCGCAGCATGTACCCCAAGGAAGTGATCATGACCGGCGACATGATGCTGGAAAAGGTCTACCGCGAAGGCGACAAGCTGGTGGCGGTGCTGGAGAACGAATACACCGGGGCCAGGGAAGAGCGGGTGGTGGACCAGGTGGTGGTCGAGAACGGCGTGCGTCCGGACGAAGAGCTCTACTACGGGCTCAAGGCAGGCTCGCGCAACAAGGGCCAGATGGACATCGAGGCCCTGTTCGCGATCAAGCCGCAGCCGTGCCTAAGCGAGCCGGGCGAGGGGTACTTGCTGTTCCGCATTGGTGACTGCGTGGCCCAGCGTAATACCCACGCGGCCATCTATGACGCCCTGCGCCTGTGCAAGGATTTCTGACGAGGTGTACTCGGTCAAATGTGGGAGCGGGCTTGCTCGCGAAAGCGGTGTGTCAGCCACTGGATGCATCGACTGACACGCTGCCTTCGCGAGCAAGCCCGCTCCCACATTTCGGGCCAGTTTCACAGTAGACCTGTGTGGTCTTCGGGAGCTTCACCATGTTGAACACCCTTCTTCCCATCCTGCTCTTCGCCGCCCTGGGCCTTGCCGTCCTCGGCGCGCTGCGCCGGGTGAACATGTGGCGCCGCGGGAGGTCCTCCAAGGTCGACTTGCTCGGCGGCCTGTTGGCCATGCCCAAGCGCTACATGGTCGACCTGCACCATGTGGTCGCCCGCGACAAATACATCGCCAACACCCACGTCGCCACCGCCCTGGGCTTTGTGCTCTCGGCGCTGCTGGCGATCCTGGTGCACGGTTTCGGCCTGCATAACCGCATCCTCGGCTACGCCTTGCTGTTGGCTTCGGTGCTGATGTTTGTCGGCGCCACCTTCGTCTACCTGCGCCGTCGCAACCCGCCTGCACGCCTGTCGAAAGGCCCGTGGAAGCGCCTGCCGAAAAGCCTGATGGCGTTCTCGGTGAGCTTCTTCCTGGTGACCTTGCCGGTGGCCGGGATTCTGCCGGCGGACTTCGGCGGCTGGCTGCTCGCCGCGCTGCTGAGCCTGGGCGTGTTGTGGGGCGTGTCGGAAATGTTCTTCGGCATGACCTGGGGCGGCCCGATGAAACACGCCTTCGCCGGTGCCCTGCACCTGGCCTGGCACCGCCGCGCCGAACGCTTCGGCGGCGGCCGTTCCACCGGTTTGAAACCCCTGGACCTCGCCGATAAAAGCGCGCCCCTGGGCGTGGAAAAACCGGTGGATTTCACCTGGAACCAACTGCTCGGCTTCGACGCCTGCGTGCAGTGCGGCAAGTGCGAAGCCGCGTGCCCGGCGTTCGCCGCCGGCCAGCCACTGAACCCGAAAAAACTTATCCAGGACATGGTCGTCGGCCTGGCCGGTGGCACCGACGCCAAGTTCGCCGGCAGCCCGTATCCGGGCAAAGCCATCGGCGAACACGCCGGCAACCCGCACCAGCCAATCGTCAATGGCCTGGTGGACGCCGAGACCCTGTGGTCGTGCACCACTTGCCGCGCCTGCGTGGAAGAGTGCCCGATGATGATCGAGCACGTGGACGCCATCGTCGACATGCGCCGCCACCTCACCCTGGAAAAGGGCGCGACCCCGAACAAGGGCGCCGAAGTCCTGGAAAACCTGATCGCCACCGACAACCCGGGCGGCTTCGCACCGGGCGGGCGGATGAACTGGGCGGCGGATTTGAACCTGCCCTTGCTCAGCGACAGGAAAACCGTCGACGTGCTGTTCTGGGTCGGCGACGGTGCCTTCGACATGCGCAACCAGCGCACCCTGCGCTCGTTCGTCAAAGTGCTGAAAGCCGCCAAGGTCGACTTCGCCGTACTGGGCCTTGAAGAGCGCGACAGCGGCGACGTGGCCCGGCGCCTGGGCGATGAAGCCACTTTCCAGCTGCTGGCCGCACGCAATATCCAGACCCTGGCCAAGTACAGCTTCAAGCGCATCGTCACCTGCGACCCCCACAGTTTCCACGTGCTGAAAAACGAATACGGCGCCTTCGATGGCAACTACCTGGTGCAGCACCACAGCACCTACATGGCCGAACTGATCGACGCCGGCGCCCTGAACCTGGGCCAGCACAAAGGCAACAGCGTGACCTATCACGACCCGTGCTACCTGGGCCGCTACAACGGCGAGTACGAGGCACCGCGCCAAGTGCTGCGGGCGCTGGGGATCGAGGTCAAGGAAATGCAGCGCTCCGGTTTCCGCTCGCGCTGCTGCGGTGGCGGTGGCGGGGCGCCGATCACCGATATTCCCGGCAAGCAGCGGATTCCCGACATGCGCATGGAAGACATCCGCGAGACCGGCGCCGAACTGGTGGCCGTGGGTTGTCCACAGTGCACGGCGATGCTGGAAGGCGTGGTCGAACCGCGTCCCTTGATCAAGGACATTGCCGAACTGGTAGCTGACGCGTTGCTTGAAGACGCGGCACCGTCCAGGGCGCCGAAACGCGAACCTGCGGAGGTGCATTGATGAGCGACATTATCCGCCGCGACCCACGGGCCGAATGGATCGCCCGTAACCGCCTGCACCCGCTGCACGCGGCGATGCAGCCGGTGCAACACAGCTGGATGGGGCCCAATGGGGTCATCCGCAAGAACGTGCACGGTGTCGGTTTTATCGGCCCCAACGGCATCAAGCGTATTGACCGCAGCGGCGCCCAGCAGGGCGGCGCGGCCAAGCGTACGGCAGCGGTGGAAGTGCAGTTGCCGCTGCATCAGGTACCGGCGCCCGCTTTCTACATCAACGTGGTGCCGGACATGGTCGGCGGCCGCCTGAGCAGCCACGACCGCGACTTGCTGGGCCTGGCCCGGCAGCTGGCCGGCGACGACGGTGCGGTATTGGCCGTGGTGTTCGGCGAACACAAGGAAAACGCCTTCGCCACTGCCGGTGTGGATCGGCTGCTGGTGTTGAACGGGCATGAGTTCGACGGTTATTCACCGGAGCAACGGGTTCACGGTCTGCGGGCTGTGGATAACCAGTTCAACCCGCGCCACTGGTTGCTGCCGGACAGCCGCAGCGGCGGTGGTGAATTGGGGCGGCGCTTTGCCGCCAGCCTCAAGGAGCGCCCGGCCACGCGGGTCTGGCAGATCAAGGGCCAGGAATGTATTGGCCGTGCAGGCGCGGGTCAGGAGGATCTTGCCCGGCCACTGCCACGGATGATCCTGGCTGCGGCGGAGTGCGCCGATCCCGTCAGCGAAACCCGTCACGAAGTGCTGCCGGTGGAGTTATCCACAAGCCTGGCCCGCAGCCTTGCGCGTATCGAAGATTTGGGTGCGGTGGCCGTGGACCCGGCGGCGATTCCCATGGCCGAAGCCGAATTTATTTTCTCCGGTGGCAACGGGGTCAAGGACTGGGCACTGTTCCACCAGACCGCTGCCGCGTTGGGCGCCACCGAAGGTGCTTCGCGGGTGGCGGTGGACGACGGCTTCATGGCGCGCGATCGCCAGGTCGGCGCCAGCGGTACCTGGGTTACCGCGCGGGTTTACGTGGCGGTGGGGATTTCCGGGGCGATCCAGCACCTGCAAGGCATTGGTGCCTGCGACAAGGTGGTGGCGATCAACCTCGACCCGGGCTGCGACATGATCAAGCGTGCCGACCTGTCGGTGATCGGCGAAAGCGCCGCGATACTGCAAGCCTTGATCGTTGCGGTCGAGGCCTACCGCCACGGCGCCAAGCGCGATGCGGCTTAAGGAAATGGCCATGACGACGAATGTAATCAGCCTGGTGTCCATCGGTGCCCACCCGACTTCCGGCCGTCCACGCCGGGCGGAGCAAGACGCGCGCGCTGTGGAACTGGGCCTGCAACTGGCTGGGGATAACCTGCAAGTGCTGCACGCCGGCGACATCGGCGAACCCACCCTGCGCGCTTACCTGGGCATGGGCTTGCCGCAGTTGCACGTGCTTGAACAACCGGCCGGGGCAGACGCCTTGCCGGTGCTCGGCGACTATCTGCGGGACGCGGGCGCCCAAGTGGTGCTCACCGGCAGCCAGGCGGAAACCGGCGAAGGCTCGGGGATGTTGCCGTTCCTGCTGGCGGAACAACTGGGTTGGCCGCTGATTGTCGGCCTGGCCCAGGTGGAATCCATCGAAGGCGGCGTGGCCCATGTGCTGCAGGCCTTGCCTCGCGGCCAACGGCGGCGGCTGAAGGTGCGCCTGCCGTTTATGGCCACGGTGGATAACGCGGCGCCCAAGCCACGGCAAAGCGCCTACGGCCCGGCGCAACGCGGTGAGCTGACGGCCCATGACGTCGAGGTGTTGGAGGATGAGTTATTCACAGGCGCTGTATTGCAGCCGGCCAAGCCTCGGCCCAAGCGCCTCAAGGTGATCAAGGCCAAAAGCGGTGCCGACCGGATGAAGGCTGCAACGGCCAAGGCCAGCGGCGGCGGTGGGCAGGTGCTCAAAGGCGTGAGCCCGGAAGCGGGCGCTGAAGCCATTCTTAAATTGCTTATAGAAGAAGGTGTAGTGCGCTGATCCACTGTGGGAGTGGGCTTGCTCGCGAAGGCGGTGTGTCAGGTAACTCATGTACCGACTGATCCGCCGCTTTCGCGAGCAAGCCCGCTCCCACACTGTTTTGCGGCGATTGTGGCTTTACCCACAATCCCTGTTAACCCACCTGTGGATAACCTGTTCGCGGCTGTCCACACCCCATGCAAATCAAGCCCTCCAGCTCTCTGTACGAAAAATAACCAACCTAACTGACGGTTTTTCCTTGGGTTTTTCTGTGGATAAGGAAAATGCCCGGGACAGACTTGCCCCCAAAGTCTGTTGGTGCTTCTGTGGATAAGATGTTCGCTATCCGCTGTAGGCCATATAACGCGTGGCTTACAGTGTGCTGGTTAAAATATAGCCAATATCGCCGTTCCAGCTGAGTTTTGCTCTCAAAGCCGCGATTTTCCTCGGTTTAAGCCGGTTTTCCACAGATGGCCCAAAGTTGCCCCCAAAGTCTGTTGGCGCTTCTGTGGATAAGGTGTTTGCGTTCCTCTGTAGCCCATGCAGGACGTGGCTTTCAGGCTTTAGGTCAAAAAATGATCAATGTGGGATAAAACCGGTACCTTTGAATAAGTCACGGATTTTCTTGGTTTTATTTCGACGGGAAAGCGCAGTTGCCCACAATTGCTGTGGGTGGCTTTGTGGATAAGTTGTTGGGCAATGGCTGGAAGGCAGGAAAGCAGGGGTCTGTCAGAGACCTGGCTGTTTTTTGTACAGTTCAGGTCCCTGTCACTGTATGGCTTACTCGTGGACCGCGACGCCTTTCAGATACGGCGCTGGCGCCGCCCCCAGGTTGCTCAGCATCCGCTCGCTGTACCAGTCCACAAAGTTGACCACACCAAACTCATAAGTCTTGGAGTACGGCCCTGGCTGATACGCGGTGGAGTTGATGCCGCGCTGGTTCTCTTCGGCCAGGCGACGGTCCTGGTCGTTGGTGGCGTCCCACACTTTGCGCATGCGCTCGACGTCGTAGTCCACACCCTCCACGGCGTCCTTGTGCACGATCCACTTGGTGGTGACCATGGTTTCCTGGGCACTGATCGGCCACACGGTGAACACAATGATGTGGTCGCCCATGCAGTGGTTCCACGAGTGTGGCAGGTGCAGGATGCGCATCGAGCCCAGGTCCGGGTTCTTGATGCGGCCCATCAGCTTGTTGCAGCCTTGCTTGCCGTCGAGGGTCATCGACACGGTGCCCTTGAGCAGCGGCATGCGCACGATGCGGTTACGCAGGCCGAAGCTGGCGTGGGCGTAAGGGATCTTTTCGGCATCCCAGGCGGCGGCGGAGGCGGCCACGTGGTCCTTGAAGGCCTGGTCGGCCCGCGGGTCGGTGACGTCGTCCCATTCCAGCAGGGTTTTCAACAGTTCCGGGTGCGACGCGTTGCAGTGGTAGCACTCGCGGTTGTTTTCCAGCACCAGCTTCCAGTTGGCTTTTTCAAACAAGGTGGTCTGGATCGCCACCTTGGTGTTCTCCATGTCGTAGGGTTCCATGTAGTGGCTCAAGGTCGACAGGAAGTCGTCGATGGCCGGCGGGTTCTCCGACAGGCTGATAAAGATGTAGCCACCGGCGGTCTTCACATTCACCGGCTTGAGGCCGTATTGCTTCATGTCGAAGTCGGCGCCCATTTCGGTACCGGCGAACAGCAGGCGGCCGTCCAGTTCATAGGTCCACTGGTGGTAATGGCACACCAGCTTGGCGACCTTGCCCTTGTCGCTGGTGCACAAGCGCGAACCGCGGTGGCGGCACACGTTATGGAATGCGTGCACCACACCATCGGCGCCACGGATCACGATGATCGGGTTCTTGCCCACTTGCAGGGTGATGTAGTTGCCCTTGGCGGGGATCTCGCAGGTCATGCCGGCGATCAACCACTCTTTCTGGAAAATTTCCTGCATGTCGATATCGAACAGCCGTTCATCAGAGTAAAACGGCTGCGGCAGCGAAAAGGTCCGCTCGCGTTCTTGCAGCATTTGCGCAGTGGCCTTGCGTGCGGGTTCCAGCGGATCGCCCAAGCTTAAGGTTGCGGTGACGTCCATCGTGTGTGTCCTCATGGCCATTCTGTGTGGCCGGCGAATAGTGGCTAGGTTTTGCAGCAAGGCGTAAAGAAAGCGTCTTTGTTGGGAGCGAGTGTGGGCCCCACAACGGCCAGAACCTTATCCATGAACGACATGGCCCACTCTGTTCCCGACGCGCAACCCCCGTGGTATGGGGGCTGGTCGCGATAAGTATGTGAATGTCGCAGATAGGTAAATGGGTGATTCGCGCGTTACGCAGAATCGCCACCATAAGGCCGATCACACGGCTATGGAGAACAGCATGTCCAACAGCTTCCTGAACCCGGTAACAACCCAGACCTGGGCCAATGGTCGGCACATCGTCCGTTGCGTCAAAGTCATCCAGGAAACCTGGGACGTGCGCACCTTCTGCTTTATGGCCGACCAGCCGATCCTGTTCTTTTTCAAGCCCGGGCAGTTCGTCACCCTGGAGCTGGAAATCGACGGCCAGCCGATCATGCGTTCGTACACTATTTCCAGTTCGCCGTCGGTGCCTTACAGCTTTTCGGTGACCATCAAGCGCGTGCCGGGCGGCAAGGTGTCCAACTGGTTGCATGACACGCTGCACGAAGGCCAGGAGCTGGCGGTGCACGGGCCGGTGGGGCTGTTCAATGCCATCGACTTCCCGAGCCCGAAAGTGCTGTACCTCAGTGGTGGTGTCGGTATTACCCCGGTGATGTCCATGGCGCGCTGGTTCTACGACACCAACGCCAACGTCGACATGACGTTTATCCACAGCGCCCGCTCGCCAAAGGACATCATTTACCACCGCGAGCTGGAGCATATGGCGTCGCGGATTGATAACTTCAGCCTGCACCTGATTTGCGAGAAACACGGCCTGGGTGAACCCTGGGCCGGTTATCGCGGTTACCTGAACCACAAGATGCTCGAACTGATGGTGCCGGACTTCCTGGAGCGGGAAGTCTTCTGTTGCGGCCCGACGCCTTACATGAACGCGGTAAAGCGCCTGCTGGAAGCCGCCGGCTTCGACATGGCGCGTTATCACGAGGAATCCTTCGGCGCGACGCCACCGGAAGCCCGGGCCGACGCGGTGGAACAAGCCGAACAAGCGGCGGATGCACCGGAGATCGACCTGGCGGACCTGCACCAGGTGGAATTCATTGCCTCCGGCAAGAGCATCCGCGTGGCACCGGGCGAGACCGTGCACGCAGCGGCGGCCAAGCTTGGCCTGCTGATTCCGAAAGCTTGCGGCATGGGGATCTGTGGGACGTGCAAGGTGCTGAAGCTGGGCGGGGAGGTCGAGATGGACCACAACGGCGGGATCACCGAGGAAGACGAAGCCGAGGGTTACATCCTGTCGTGCTGCAGCGTGCCGAAGGGTGATGTGCGCATCGAGTTCTAATGATCGTTCCCACGCTCCGCGTGGGAATGCCTCCTTGGACGCTCCGCGTCCCGTCCCGCTGTGTGACGCGGAGCGTCACGGGCTGCATTCCCACGCAGAGCGTGGGAACGATCAGTTAGAGGTTATTGGGCATAGATATGCACGACGAAGTGCTGGCCGGATGCTGTCAGTTCATAGACCTTGTCAGTGATCCGCAATGTCCTCGTCGGTTCGCTGATGGTGTCACCGATTTTCGCGGATTTTCTGAATTCGTCCCAGTCGATGACGGTGGTGCTGATGGTGCCTTCGCCTAGCAAGTTGTTTCCGTAGCGTTGCGCTTCCATGGTATTGCCCTCTGCTGGATTTCCGTTTCCGGCCGATTATTCGGCTGGCGGTTAGTCCCGAAAGGCGGCCTTTTCCTTCCGGGTTCCAAGAGGCTAGTCAATGAAAACGAAGTTGGTTGCTGTCAGAAATATCAAAAAACAGTCTCGGCCTTTCGCCATTATCTGAGGGGCTGATGCCTACTTCAGGCGCTCATCACTTCCCGAATATCGGCGGCTAATTCTCTTACGCGCTCTTCCTCGGTATCCCACGCACACATGAACCGCGCGCCACCCTTGCCGATGAAGGTGTAGAAGCGCCAGCCCTTGGCCGTCAGCGCGGCAATTGCCGGTTCCGACAGTTGCAGGAATACGCCGTTGGCCTGGACCGGGAACATCAACTCCACACCCGGAATATCCGCCACCAGGTTGCTGAGCAATTGCGCACAGTGGTTGGCGTGGCGGGCGTGTTTGAGCCAGGCGTCGTTTTCCAGCAGGCCCACCCACGGGGCGGAGAGGAAGCGCATCTTTGAGGCAAGCTGCCCGGCCTGTTTGCAGCGGTAGTCGAAGTCTTCGGCCAGCTTGTGGTTGAAGAACAGGATCGCTTCACCCACGGCCATGCCGTTCTTGGTGCCACCAAAGCACAGCACGTCGACGCCGGCTTTCCAGGTCAGGTCGGCCGGCGAGCAGCCGAGGAATGCGCAGGCGTTGGAGAAGCGTGCGCCGTCCATGTGCAGGTTCAGCCCCAGTTCCTTGCAGGTGACGCTGATGGCGCGGATTTCTTCCGGGGTGTAGACGCTGCCGACTTCGGTGGCCTGGGTCAGGGTCACGACGCGGGGTTTCGGGTAGTGAATGTCCTGGCGCTTGAGGGCGATCTCGCGGATCGACTCCGGGGTCAGCTTGCCGTTTTCGGTGCGGGCGGTGAGCAGCTTGGAGCCGTTGGAGAAAAACTCCGGCGCGCCGCATTCGTCGGTTTCGACGTGGGCGGTTTCCGAGCAGATCACGCTATGGTAGCTCTGGCACAAGGAGGACAGCGCCAGGGAGTTGGCTGCGGTACCGTTGAAGGCGAAGAACACTTCGCAGTCGGTTTCGAACAGTCTGCGGAAACCGTCGGCGGCGCGGTGGGTCCATTCATCATCGCCATAGGCGCGTTGATGGCCCTGGTTGGCGAGTTCCATGGCGGCCCAGGCTTCCGGGCAGATGCCGGAATAGTTGTCGCTGGCGAATTGTTGGCTCTTGTCGGTCATGGCCCAGTCCTGTGGTCGATGTTGGTGCGCACTTTACCCAAGATTGTCGGGCGGGCGCACGCACTGTTAATGCAAAGTCATTGGGGAATTATGCACGGTTCTGAAAGCGTTCCTGTAAGCCGCGTCCGCGATGGCGCCCTGGACCTGCTCAAGTGGCTGGCGCTGCTGAGTATGGTGCTGGACCACCTGCGGTATGTCGGTTTGAGCCTGGACGGGCTGTATGTGCCGGGCCGCCTGGCGTTCCCGTGGTTTTGCCTGGCGATCGCGGCGAATTTGCATCGGGTCAAGGACGCGCCGGTGACGGGGCAGTGGCGCTATCTGGGCTGGTTGCTGCTGTTCAGTGTGATCAGTGAGGTGCCGTACCGGATGTTCATCGACGACGCCGACACGCTGAACGTACTGCCGACCCTGGCGCTGGGTTTGCTGGTTGCCCGGGGATGGCAGCAGAAGACGGTTATTGATCGAGGATTGGCGTTGATCGCGCTGGTTTTGGCGGGGTTTTTCTCGGCGCAGCTGATGTTCGGTTTCTTTGGCGTACTGCTGCCGTTGGCGATGCTGCTGGTGTTTCGCCGGCCGTGGTACTTCAGCGTGCTGCCGGGTGTGGTGTGCCTGGCTGCCAATCAATGGCAGGTCCTGCTCAATAGCGGCACGCTGGTGGCGATGCTGGGATTGGCGACATGCCTGATTGCGCCGCTGGCCGGATTGGTCTTGTTGCGACATGCCGGGCAGGTATCGCCACCGGCCATGCGGCGCTGGGCGTATGCGCTTTATCCGGCGCATTTCCTGCTGCTGCTACTGGTCCGCAAGATCATCGCCTAACCCCTGTGGGAGCGGGCTTGCTCGCGAAAGCGGTGTGTCAGGCTGCACCTATATTGGCTGGCCCACCGCATTCGCGAGCAAGCCCGCTCCCACATTTGTTCTGTGTTGTTCCGGCCATGTCGTAAACGCACCTTTGCGTGGCGTCCATAGGCATTTGACCTCTCTGCGCCCGCCCTACCATCGCATCAAAGGGCCCCTCCGTCGTGCGGCGGCCCCAACAATACGATTGGCGCACCGCCGCCGCTGGGAGAGACGCGATGTTCAGCAAGCAAGACCAGATCCAGGGTTATGACGATGCACTGCTGGCGGCCATGAATGCCGAGGAGCAGCGCCAGGAAGATCATATCGAGCTGATCGCGTCAGAGAACTACACCAGCAAGCGTGTCATGGAAGCCCAGGGCAGCGGCCTCACCAACAAGTACGCCGAAGGTTACCCGGGCAAGCGTTACTACGGCGGCTGCGAGCACGTGGACAAGGTCGAAGTGCTCGCCATCGAGCGTGCCAAGCAGCTGTTCGGCGCCGACTATGCCAACGTGCAGCCGCACTCCGGTTCGTCCGCCAACAGTGCGGTGTACCTGGCGCTGTTGAACGCCGGCGACACCATCCTCGGCATGAGCCTGGCCCACGGCGGCCACCTGACCCACGGCGCCAAAGTGTCGTCCTCGGGCAAGCTGTACAACGCGGTGCAATACGGCATCGACACCAACACCGGGCTGATCGACTACGACGAGGTCGAGCGCCTGGCCGTGGAGCACAAGCCGAAGATGATCGTGGCGGGTTTTTCCGCCTACTCCAAGACCCTGGATTTCCCGCGCTTTCGCCAGATCGCCGACAAGGTCGGTGCGCTGCTGTTCGTCGACATGGCCCACGTCGCCGGCCTGGTGGCCGCCGGTCTGTACCCGAACCCGCTGCCCTACGCCGATGTGGTCACCACCACCACCCACAAGACCCTGCGCGGTCCACGTGGCGGGTTGATCCTGGCCAAGTCCAACGAAGAAATTGAAAAGAAACTCAACTCTGCGGTATTCCCGGGCGCCCAGGGCGGCCCGCTGATGCACGTGATCGCCGGCAAGGCGGTGTGCTTCAAGGAAGCCCAGGAACCAGGTTTCAAGGCCTATCAACAGCAAGTGATCGACAACGCCCAGGCCATGGCCGGCGTGTTTATCAAACGCAGCTACGATGTAGTGTCCGGCGGCACCGATAACCACCTGTTCCTGGTCAGCCTGATCCGTCAGGGCCTCACCGGCAAAGAGGCGGACGCCGCCCTCGGTCGCGCTCACATCACCGTCAACAAGAACGCCGTGCCCAACGACCCGCAGTCGCCCTTCGTGACCTCGGGCCTGCGTATCGGCACGCCGGCGGTGACCACACGCGGCTTCAAAGTGACCCAATGCCTGGAGTTGGCCGGCTGGATCTGCGACATCCTCGACAACCTCGGCGACGCCGATGTGGAGGCCAACGTCGCCAAGCATGTGGCCGCCCTGTGCGCTGATTTCCCGGTTTATCGCTGAGCGCGGTTTTGGAGTAATGACTATGCAACGCTACTCGGGCTTCGGCCTCTTCAAGCACTCACTCAGCCACCACGAAAACTGGCAGAAGATGTGGCGCACGCCCACCCCGAAAAAGGTCTACGACGTGGTCATCGTCGGCGGCGGCGGGCATGGTCTGGCGACGGCTTACTACCTGGCCAAGGAGCACGGCATCACCAACGTGGCGGTGGTCGAGAAAGGCTGGCTGGGCGGCGGTAACACCGCGCGCAACACCACCATCGTGCGGTCCAACTACCTGTGGGACGAGTCGGCGCACCTGTACGAACACGCGATGAAACTCTGGGAAGGTTTGTCCCAGGATTTGAACTACAACGTGATGTTCTCCCAGCGTGGCGTCTACAACCTGTGCCACACCCTGCAGGATATCCGTGACTCCGAGCGTCGCGTCAGCGCCAACCGCCTGAACGGTGTGGACGGCGAACTGCTCAACGCCAAACAAGTGGCCGATGAGATTCCGTACCTCGACTGCTCCAAGAACACTCGCTACCCGGTAATGGGCGCCACCGTGCAACGGCGCGGCGGCGTGGCCCGTCACGATGCCGTGGCCTGGGGCTTTGCCCGCGCCGCTGACGCACTGGGCGTGGACCTGATCCAGCAGACCGAAGTCATCGGTTTCCGCAAGGAAAACGGTGTGTGCATCGGCGTGGAAACCAACAAAGGCTTCATCGGCGCCAAGCGCGTCGGCGTGGTGACGGCGGGTAACTCCGGCCACATGGCTTCGCTCGCGGGCTTCCGCCTGCCGATCGAATCCCACCCGCTGCAAGCACTGGTGTCGGAGCCGATCAAACCGATTATCGACAGCGTGATCATGTCCAACGCCGTGCACGGTTACATCAGCCAGTCCGACAAGGGCGACCTGGTGATCGGCGCCGGTATCGACGGCTACAACGGCTATGGCCAGCGCGGCTCGTACCCGGTGATCGAGCACACCATCCAGGCCATCGTCGAGATGTTCCCGGTGCTGTCCCGCGTGCGCATGAACCGCCAGTGGGGCGGCATCGTCGACACCACGCCGGATGCCTGCCCGATCATCTCCAAGACCCCGGTCCCGAACATGTTCTTCAACTGCGGTTGGGGCACCGGTGGTTTTAAAGCGACTCCAGGCTCAGGCAACGTATTTGCCGCCAGCCTGGCCAAGGGTGAAATGCACCCATTGGCAGCTCCATTCTCCATCGACCGTTTCCACAACGGCGCGCTGATCGACGAACACGGCGCTGCGGCCGTCGCCCACTAACAGGAGAAATTCCCTATGTTGCATATCTTCTGTCCTCACTGTGGCGAACTGCGCTCCGAAGAGGAATTCCACGCCTCCGGCCAAGCGCACATCCCGCGCCCACTGGACCCGAACACCTGCACCGACGAGGAGTGGGGCGACTACATGTTCTTCCGCGACAACCCGCGCGGCCTGCACCACGAACTGTGGATTCACGCTGCCGGTTGCCGCCAGTATTTCAACGCGACCCGCGACACCGTGACCTACGAAATTCTTGAAACCTACAAGATAGGCACCAAGCCGCAATTCACCGCCAAGGCTTCTGGAGAGAAGGTATGAGCCAGATCAATCGCCTGTCCAACGGTGGCCGGATCGACCGCAACAAAGCCCTGAGCTTCACCTTCAACGGCCAGAGCTACAAAGGCTTTGAAGGCGACACATTGGCCGCTGCGCTGCTGGCCAACGGCGTCGACATCATCGGTCGCAGCTTCAAGTATTCCCGCCCGCGCGGCATCTTCGCCGCCGGTGCCGAAGAGCCGAACGCGGTGCTGCAGATCGGCGCCACCGAAGCCACGCAAATCCCCAACGTGCGCGCCACGCAACAGGCGCTGTACCAGGGTTTGGTCGCCACCAGCACCAACGGCTGGCCGAGCGTGAACAACGACATGATGGGCATTCTCGGCAAGGTCGGCGGCAAGCTGATGCCGCCGGGTTTCTACTACAAAACCTTCATGTACCCGCAATCGTTCTGGATGACTTACGAGAAGTACATCCGTAAGGCAGCCGGTCTTGGCCGCTCGCCGACCGAGAACGATCCGGACACCTACGACTACATGAACCGTCATTGCGACGTGCTGATTGTGGGCGCGGGCCCTGCCGGCCTGGCGGCTGCGTTGGCCGCCGCCCGCAGTGGCGCCCGGGTGATCATCGCGGACGAGCAGGAAGAATTCGGCGGCTCCCTGCTGGACTCCCGCGAAAGCCTCGATGGCAAGCCTGCGGCCGAGTGGGTTGCCAGTGTGATTGCTGAACTCAAGGCCCTGCCGGACGTGGTGCTGCTGCCTCGCGCCACCGTCAACGGTTACCACGACCATAACTTCCTGACCATTCACGAGCGCCTCACCGACCACCTCGGTGACCGTGCGCCGATCGGCCAGGTGCGTCAGCGTATCCACCGGGTTCGCGCCAAGCGTGTCGTGTTGGCCACCGGTGCTTGCGAGCGTCCGCTGGTGTACGGCAACAACGACGTACCGGGCAACATGCTGGCGGGAGCGGTCTCCACTTACGTGCGTCGCTACGGCGTGGCACCGGGCAAGAAGCTGGTGCTGTCCACCAACAACGATCACGCCTACCGCGTGGCGCTGGACTGGTTCGACGCCGGCCTCAGCGTTGTCGCCGTAGCCGATGCCCGCCACAACCCACGGGGCGCGCTGGTTGAAGAGGCGCGTGCCAAAGGCATTCGCATCCTCACCGGCAGCGCCGTGATCGAGGCCCGTGGCAGCAAGCACGTCACTGGTGCCCGTGTTGCGGCCATCGATGTCAAAGCTCATAAAGTCACCAGCCCCGGCGAGTGGCTGGAGTGCGACCTGGTCGCCAGCTCCGGCGGCTACAGCCCGGTGGTCCACCTGGCCTCGCACCTGGGCGGCAAGCCGACCTGGCGTGAAGACATCCTCGGTTTTGTACCGGGCGAAGCACCGCAGAAACGCGTGTGCGTCGGTGGCATCAATGGCGTCTACGGCCTCGGCGATTCCCTGGCCGACGGTTTTGAAGGTGGCGTGCGCGCTGCCAGCGAAGCCGGGTTTGCGCCGGTGGAAGGTACGCTGCCCAAAGCCTTGAGCCGTCTGGAAGAACCGACCCTGGCGCTGTTCCAGGTACCTCACGAGAAAGCTACCGCACGGGCGCCGAAGCAATTTGTCGACCTGCAGAATGACGTCACCGCGGCCGCCATCGAACTCGCCACCCGCGAGGGTTTCGAGTCGGTGGAGCACGTCAAGCGCTACACCGCACTGGGCTTCGGCACTGACCAGGGCAAGCTCGGCAACGTCAACGGCCTGGCCATCGCGGCCCGTTCGCTGAATGTGACCATCCCGCAGATGGGCACTACCATGTTCCGTCCCAACTACACGCCGGTAACCTTCGGCGCGGTAGCAGGCCGCCACTGTGGGCACATCTTCGAGCCGGTGCGCTACACCGCGCTGCAAGCCTGGCACGTGAAAAACGGCGCCGAGTTTGAGGACGTCGGCCAGTGGAAACGCCCATGGTATTTCCCGCGCAACGGTGAAGACCTGCACGCCGCAGTGAAGCGCGAATGCCTGGCCGTGCGTGACAGCGTCGGCCTGCTGGACGCGTCCACCCTCGGCAAGATCGACATCCAGGGCCCGGATGCCCGCGAGTTCCTCAACCGCATCTACAGCAACGCCTGGACCAAGCTCGACGTGGGCAAGGCCCGCTACGGCCTGATGTGCAAGGAAGACGGCATGGTCTTCGACGACGGCGTGACTGCCTGCCTCGCCGACAACCACTTCCTGATGACCACCACCACCGGCGGCGCAGCACGCGTACTCCAGTGGCTGGAAATCTACCAGCAGACCGAATGGCCGGACCTCAAGGTGTACTTCACCTCGGTCACCGACCATTGGGCAACCATGACTTTGTCCGGCCCCAACAGCCGCAAGCTGCTGAGCGAAGTCACCGACATCGACCTGGACAAGGACGGCTTCCCGTTCATGACCTGGAAAGAAGGCCTGGTAGGCGGCGTGCCGGCACGGGTGTTCCGGATTTCGTTTACCGGTGAGTTGTCGTACGAAGTCAACGTGCAGGCCGACTACGCCATGGGTGTGCTCGAGAAAATCGTCGAGGCCGGCAAGCAGTACAACCTGACCCCGTACGGCACCGAAACCATGCACGTGCTGCGGGCCGAGAAGGGTTTCATCATCGTTGGCCAGGATACCGACGGCTCGATGACCCCGGACGACCTGAACATGGGCTGGTGTGTAGGCCGCACCAAACCGTTCTCGTGGCTCGGCTGGCGCGGGATGAATCGCGAGGATTGCGTGCGTGAAGACCGCAAGCAGCTTGTCGGACTCAAGCCGATCGACCCGAACGTGTGGCTGCCGGAAGGCGCGCAGTTGGTGTTCGACGCCAAGCAGACGATCCCGATGAAGATGGTCGGCCACGTCACCTCCAGTTATGCCCATAACTCCCTCGGTTATTCGTTTGCCATGGGCGTGGTGAAGGGCGGCTTGAAGCGCATCGGCGAGCGGGTGTTTGCACCGCTGGCGGATGGCAGCGTGATCGAGGCGGAGATTGTTTCTTCGGTGTTCTTCGACCCTAAAGGCGATCGCCAGAACATCTGACACCTGATCGTTCCCACGCTCCGCGTGGGAATGCATCCCGGGGCGCTCTGCGCCCCAAGAGCGGACGCAGAGCGTCCATGGCGGCATTCCCACGCAGAGCGTGGGAACGATCAAATTCAACACAGGTGCTTTATGACAGCAGCCAATGTTTACCAACAACGCCCCACCTCCGGAGCCAAGGCCGAGTCGTCGCTGCACCATGCCGACCTCGCCAGCCTGGTAGGCAAGGGCCGCAAGAATGCCGGCGTGACCGTGCGTGAAAAGAAACTGCTGGGCCACCTGACCATTCGTGGCGATGGCCATGACGCAGCCTTCGCCGCCGGTGTGCACAAAGCCTTGGGTATCGAATTGCCCGGTGCCCTGCAAGTCATCGTCAAGGGTGAGACCAGCCTGCAATGGCTCGGTCCGGATGAGTGGTTGCTGGTAGTGCCAGGCGGTGAGGAATTCGCCGCCGAGAAAAGCTTGCGTGAGGCGCTGGGTGATTTGCATATCCAGGTCGTCAACGTCAGCGGAGGCCAGCAGATTCTCGAACTCAGCGGCCCGAACGTGCGCGATGTACTGATGAAATCCACCAGCTACGACGTGCACCCCAACAGCTTCCCGGTGGGCAAGGCGGTGGGCACGGTGTTTGCCAAGTCGCAATTGGTGATTCGCCATACTGCTGAAGACACCTGGGAGCTGGTGATTCGTCGCAGCTTCTCGGATTACTGGTGGCTGTGGTTGCAGGATGCGGCGGCTGAGTATGGTTTAAGCGTCCAGGCCTGATCGTTCCCACGCTCCGCGTGGGAATGCATCCCGGGACGCTCCGCGTCCCAAGAGCGGACGCAGAGCGTCCATTGCGGCGTTCCCACGCAGAGCGTGGGAACGATCAAGGAGTCACGAATAATGAGCCGCGTACCCGATACATGGATTTTGACCGCCGACTGCCCCAGCGTGCTCGGCACGGTGGACGCGGTCACTCGCTACCTGTTCGAGCAGGGCTGCTACGTCACTGAGCACCACTCCTTCGATGACCGGCTCTCGGGCCGGTTCTTCATCCGCGTGGAGTTCCGCCAGCCCGATGGTTTCGACGAACAAGCCTTCCGCGATGGCCTGGCCACCCGTGGCGAAGCCTTCGGCATGATCTTCGAACTGACCGCGCCGAACTACCGGCCGAAAGTGGTGATCATGGTCTCCAAGGCCGATCACTGCCTCAACGATTTGCTCTACCGCCAGCGCATCGGCCAACTGTCGATGGACGTGGTCGCCGTAGTCTCCAACCACCCGGACCTCAAGCCCCTGGCCGACTGGCACCAGATTCCCTATTACCACTTTCCCCTGGACCCCAACGACAAGCCGTCGCAGGAGCGCCAGGTGTGGCAGGTGATCGAAGAGTCCGGCGCCGAGCTGGTGATTCTTGCGCGCTACATGCAAGTGCTGTCGCCGGAGCTGTGCCGCAAGCTTGACGGTAAAGCCATCAACATCCACCACTCCCTGCTGCCCGGTTTCAAGGGCGCCAAGCCGTATCACCAGGCTTACAACAAGGGGGTGAAACTGGTCGGCGCCACTGCGCATTACATCAATAACGATTTGGACGAAGGCCCGATCATCGCCCAGGGCGTGGAGGTGGTGGACCACAGTCACTATCCGGAAGATTTGATTGCCAAGGGACGGGATATCGAAGGCCTGACCCTGGCCCGGGCCGTGGGGTATCACATTGAGCGGCGGGTGTTCTTGAACGCCAATCGGACAGTGGTGCTCTGATGGACGCCTTCGCGAGCAAGCCCGCTCCCACATTCGACCGCATTTCAAAGGTAGGACTCGGTCAACTGTGGGAGCGGGCTTGCTCGCGAAGAGGCCCTTACTAACAACGCAAAAACAGCATCTGTACCCGAGCACTTAAACGCGCTGCCTGCCTGGGCAACGCGGTTCCATAAAAACAACAGCGAGGTGAAAGCATGTCTGGTAATCGTGGTGTCGTGTATCTCGGCAACGGCAAGGTCGAAGTACAGAAAATCGACTATCCCAAAATGCAGGACCCCCGTGGCAGGAAGATTGAGCACGGCGTCATCCTGCGCGTGGTCTCCACCAACATCTGCGGCTCCGACCAACACATGGTGCGCGGCCGCACCACTGCCCAGACCGGCCTGGTCCTGGGCCACGAAATCACCGGCGAAGTGATCGAGAAGGGCAGCGACGTCGAGAACCTGAAGATCGGCGACCTGGTGTCGGTGCCGTTCAACGTCGCATGCGGCCGTTGCCGTTCCTGCAAAGAGCAGCACACCGGCGTGTGCCTGACCGTCAACCCGGCCCGTGCCGGTGGCGCCTACGGCTATGTCGACATGGGCGACTGGACTGGCGGCCAGGCCGAATACGTGCTGGTGCCTTACGCCGACTTCAACCTGTTGAAACTGCCGGACCGCGACAAGGCCATGGAGAAAATCCGCGACCTGACTTGCCTCTCCGACATCCTGCCCACCGGCTACCACGGCGCAGTCACTGCGGGCGTTGGCCCGGGCAGCACGGTCTACATCGCCGGTGCCGGTCCGGTAGGCCTGGCGGCTGCCGCTTCCGCTCGCCTGCTGGGCGCTGCGGTGGTGATCATCGGTGACGTCAACCCGATCCGCCTGGCCCACGCCAAGGCCCAGGGTTTTGAAATTGCCGACCTGTCGAAAGACACCCCGCTGCACGAACAGATCGCTGCGTTGCTGGGCGAGCCGGAAGTGGATTGCGCCGTCGATGCCGTGGGTTTCGAAGCGCGCGGCCATGGTCATGAAGGGGCCAAGGCAGAGGCTCCGGCCACCGTGCTCAACTCGTTGATGGGCGTGGTGCGGGTGGCTGGCAAAATCGGTATTCCGGGCCTGTACGTCACCGAAGACCCGGGTGCCGTGGATGCCGCTGCAAAAATGGGCAGCCTGAGCATTCGTTTCGGCCTGGGCTGGGCCAAGTCCCACAGCTTCCACACCGGGCAAACCCCAGTGATGAAGTACAACCGCCAGTTGATGCAGGCGATCATGTGGGACCGTATCAACATTGCCGACATCGTCGGTGTGGAAGTCATCAGCCTGGATGACGCGCCACGCGGGTACGGCGAGTTCGATGCGGGCGTGCCGAAGAAGTTTGTGATTGATCCGCACAAGTTGTTCAGCGCGGCTTAAATCGCGGGCAAATAAAAAGGCGACCTCAGGGTCGCCTTTTTTGCATCTGCGGTTGGGTGGGAGAATCAGCGAATCGCCAAAGCCCCCTGATACACCGTTGGCCCCGTCGGCTGCTTGCTCACCGAGCCGCCCTTGGTTTCCGAGCTGACCATCAGTGTCACCGGCTTGCTGATCGACTCCTGCTGGCGAGGGTTGATGCCGATAATGCCTTTGCCGTCTTCCGGCAACAGGCCCAGTGACACCGGCGTACCGTCAGCCGGGACAGCCCACAGTTCCAGGCTTTGGTCCGGGGCCGGTGCCGTGGCGGCAATCGGCTGCACTTCGAGGTAATCCTTGTGGGCCACGATCTGCGTGGCCGGTTGCTGGGTGGTGTTCACCAGCAGCGCGGCAGCCTTGACGCTGTCCTGGGTGTAGAGGGCGCCGCCGACGCCTGCCACTATCACCAAACAGGCGCCGACGAACAGGCGTGGGCGGTTCCAGAATGAAGGCTTGTGCTCAATCACTTGGGGGTTGATCGCAGTCATTAGGCTCTTCCTGACATGTTTTGTAGTCTTTAATGGACCCGGTTAACGGCGATCGGTTCCTCATCCGTCGTATTGAGCCTCGGATCAGAGTGATGCCAATTGGCCCTGATACAGCACCGGCCCGGTGGGTTGTCCGGTCGGCGAGCCCCCCTGAGGCTCAAGGCTCACTGCCAGGGTCAGCGGCGCCGTCAGCAGCGCCTGGTGTTCTTTGCTCAACTGGATTCGGCCGTTACCCGACACCGGCAACAACCCCAGGGAGATGGGTTTGCCGCCTGCCGGGATTGCCCACAGTTCCAACGCGCGGGCCGGCTCCACGGCCGCCAGGGTCAGCGGTTCCACTTGCAGGTGATCCGCGTAGGCCTGGATCTTCAGCGCCGGCTGCTGATCAGCCGCCACCAGCGTGGCGTTGTACTCCACCCCAAGATCGCGCTGGTACAACACACCCACCAATACCGCGATCACCACCCCGCACGCCGCTACCAGCAAGCGCAGGTTCATCCAGAACGGTTTCTTCGCCGGCATATGCAGCACTTCCGGCTCAATGCGCGCCTTGATCCCTTCCCATACGTGGTCCGGCACCGGCCGTTCAGGCAGCGGCCCGGTGAGGCTGGCGAGGGCATCCTGCCAGTGCCCGAGTTCGACGCGCAGCGCCGCGTCATCCCGCAGCAGCGCTTCAAAGCGCCGGCGGGCGGTGGCAGGCATCAGCCCGATGGCGTAGTCAGCCGCCAGGGCGCGGCGCAGGGCGGTGGTCTGGTAGTTCATGATTCAAGGCACCTGCGCAAGCGCTCCATGCCGCGGCGAATCCAGGATTTGACCGAGCCCAGGGGCGCGGCCAGATGTTCGGCCAATTCCGAGCACGACAAGCCCTGGAAGTAAGCCACGGTGATCGATTGACGCTGCATGCCTTCGAGGCTGTCGAGGCAGCGGTTCAGGGCGAGGGCTTCACGCTCGCTGTCGAGCTGTTCATGGGCGCTGGGGCTTTCGTCGGCCGTGGCGTCCTCCTGGCCTTCGTTCAAGGGTTGTTCGCGGTGTTTGCGCAACTGGTCGATCGCCAGGTTGCGGGTGATATTGACCATCCAGGTCATGGGCGCCGACAGATGGGCCTCATAGCGTGAGGCGTTGTACCAGATGCGCACGAAGCTTTCCTGCAACACCTCCTCGGCCAGATCCTTGCGACCCATGAAACGCAAGGCAACACCATGCAAACGCGGGGAAACGCTGCGATAGAGCGTTTCGAACGCCTGGCGATTACCCAGTGAACACTGGGCCAGCAATTGCCGTAGCTGATCTGCATCGTGGGTCGAAATAGGGCTTCTCCAGGCGCTTGCAACAGGGCGATGGGACGGCGCACGGTAAAGAGGGCAGGCTGAGGTTAGTCCAGCTTGGGCATTCATTCCATCTACCTCCGTGCGGCTCGTGGTGGATATACGCAGCGCAAGGCGCATCGGATGCAGTGGTTTTCTGAACTAATCTGCAGGGAGGGAACAATCCTTCGGCGTACCCAGTCAAACTCCTGCTTTTTGCGCTTACTTTCAGAGGTTGTCTTGATGAAGATTTCACGCGGTTTTGCCCTGTCCTGCCTGTTGACCGTGGCGGCCAGCCCGGTATTTGCGGCAGGTTTCAGCCTCGGCGACGTGGCCAATGCCGTGTCCGGTGCACAAGGTGGCGACAAGGCAGCAGCGGCTGCACCCACTTCACAGACCGCTGGTCTGCTGCAGGCACTGACCTCGCAATTGAACGTGACCCCTGAGCAGGCCGTTGGTGGTACCGGCGCAATGCTGGGCCTGGCCAAGAATAAATTGGGCGGCGGTGATTACTCGCAACTGACCAAAAGCGTACCGGGCCTGGACAAGCTCTCCGGCAGCAACTCCCTGGGCAGCCTCGGCGCCCTGAGCGGCATGCTCGGCCAGAGCGGCGGCAGCAAGACCTCGGGCCTGGACGGCGTGTTGGGTAACGTGAAGAACACCAACGACCTGAACACCGCGTTCAGCGCGCTGGGCATGGACAGTGGAATGGTTGGCCAGTTTGCGCCGGTTATCCTGAAATACCTGGGCGGCCAGGGCGCCAGCGAATCGGTGCTGGGCAAACTGGCTTCGGCCTGGGGCACTGGCGGCTAAGGCCGCTCCGCGCGCAGTTGGGCGATGCGCGCATCCTTCTCCATCCAGAGCTGGTTGACCCAGTTCTGGACGGTCTGGCGAAACGCCGGATCGTTCTCGTAATCCCCCTGCCACAACGCCGGATCCAGCTCTCGGGTACGGATATCCACGATCACCTTCGGCACTGCGCCACTGATCAAGTCCCAGAAGCCGGGAATGTTTTCCTGTGGATAAACCACGGTGACGTCGAGCACCGCATCCAGCTGTTCACCCAACGCAGCGAGCACGAACGCCACGCCACCCGCCTTGGGCTTGAGCAGGCGCTCGAAGGGTGAAGCCTGCTGTTTGCGCTTGGCCGGGGTGAACCGCGTGCCTTCCAGGTAATTCACCACGGTGACCGGCTGGCGCTTGAACAACTCGCAGGCCTCTTTGGTGATCTTCAGGTCCTGGCCTGCCAGTTCCGGGTGTTTGGCCAGGAATGCCTTGCTGTAGCGCTTCATGAACGGGTAATCCAGCGCCCACCAGGCCAGGCCCAGGAAGGGTACCCAGATCAGTTCCTTTTTCAGGAAGAACTTGAAGAACGGCGTGCGCCGGTTGAGGGCCTGGATCAGTGCGGGGATGTCGACCCAGGATTGATGGTTGCTGATCACCAGGTAAGAAGTGTCACCCCGCAGGTCGCCGCCGCCGCGAATGTCCCATTGGGTAGGGATGCACAGGGCGAAGATCAGCTTGTCGATCTCGGCCCAGGTTTCGGCGATCCACATGACGGCCCAGGAGGCATAGTCACGAAAGCGACCGGGGGCCACCAGCTTGAGCAGGGCAAACACCATCAGCGGCCCGAACAGCACCAGGGTGTTGAGCAACAGCAGCAATGTGACGAAACAGCCGGTGAGCAGGCGGCGCATAAGTAACTCTTGGAATCATTTTTGGCCCGCCATGATAAGCAGCTTGGGCCTGGAGACCAAATCGCAAATAAGCTTACGAATGTTTCACAGCGGGCTGGGTATGCTCTGTGATCTAACTAAGCAGCGAATTTGCAGTCTAGAATTGGCCCACTTATTTCAAGGAAACCTCCTACGTGAAATCCATCCTTGCCCTGCTAACGCTGGTGGCCTTGCCTGTCATGGCCGCCGAGCCGACCCTTTATGGTCGCTACGAATACATCCAACTGCCGGAAATCGGTGAGACCTTCAAGGCCAAGATGGACACCGGCGCGCTGACCGCCTCGCTGTCGGCCCGGGACATCGAGACCTTCACCCGTGATGGCGACGACTGGGTACGCTTCCGCCTCGGCGGCAAGGACGCCACCAACAAGGTGTACGAGCACAAGGTTTCGCGCATCAGCAAAATCAAGAGCCGCGCCGACGAAGATGACGACAAGGACGAAGCCACCGTGGCCAAGCGCCCGGTGATCGACCTGGAAATGTGCCTGGGCAACGTCAAGCGCACCGTCGAGGTCAACCTCACCGACCGCAGCAGCTTCAACTACCCGCTGCTGATCGGCGCCAAGGCCCTGCGTGAATTCGGCGCTGCGGTAAACCCGGCCCGCCGTTACACTGCGGACAAACCGGACTGCTGACGGAACACCATGGCGCATATCCTGATTGTCGAAGACGAAGCGGCTATCGCCGACACGCTGATTTTCGCCCTGCAAGGCGAGGGCTTCACCACCACCTGGTTGAGCCTCGGCCAGGCGGCGCTGGCCCATCAGCGGCAAACCCCGGCGGACCTGGTCATCCTCGACATCGGCCTGCCGGACATCACCGGCTTTGAAACCTGCAAGCAACTGCGGCGTTTCAGCGAAGTACCGGTGATGTTCCTCAGCGCCCGGGACGGTGAGATCGACCGCGTGGTGGGTCTTGAGATCGGCGCTGACGACTATGTAGTCAAGCCGTTCAGCCCGCGGGAAGTGGCAGCGCGGGTACGGGCCATTCTCAAGCGCGTGGGCCCCGGTGCTGCTCCGGCGGTGTTCCAGGTGGACCTGGAGCGCATGCAGATCAGTTATCGCGGCCAGCCCCTGAGCCTCACTCGCCATGAATTCCGTCTGCTGCACAGCCTGTTGGAGCAACCCGAGCGCGTGTTCAGCCGCGAGCAACTGCTGGATGCGGTGGGCGTGGCGGCGGACGCAGGCTACGAGCGCAATATCGACAGCCACATCAAAAGCGTGCGCAGCAAATTGCGCGCGGTGGCGCCCGAGGCGGAGCCCATCCAGACCCACCGTGGCCTTGGCTACAGCTACAGCCCGGGCAACAGCTGATGCGCCTGGGGATCCGGTTCTTCCTGGTCTATGCGCTGTTTATCGGCCTGACCGGCTACTTCGTACTCAGCACCGTGATGAAGGAAATCCGCCCCGGTGTGCGCCAGTCCACCGAAGAAACCCTGGTGGACACCGCCAACCTGCTGGCGGAAATCCTGCGCAGCGATGTGAAGAACGGCACCCTCGGCCAGAGCCACTGGCCCGAACTGCTCAAGGCCTACGGTGAGCGTCAGCCCGGCGCGAATATCTGGGGCCTGCCGAAAAACCAGGTCAACCACCGCATCTACGTCACCGACGCCAAGGGCATCGTGTTGCTGGACTCCACCGGCGAGGCGGTGGGCGAGGACTATTCGAAGTGGAACGATGTGTACCTGACCCTGCGCGGCGAATACGGTGCGCGCTCGACCCGCAGCGAACTGGACGACCCTGCCTCATCGGTGATGCACGTCGGCGCGCCGATCCGCGATAGCGGGCAGATCATCGGCGTGGTCACTGTGGCCAAGCCCAACAGTTCACTGCAACCCTATGTGGACCGCACCGAAGACCGGTTGCTGTGGTACGGCGCCGGGCTGGTCGCCCTGGGCTTGCTGTTTGGTGCGCTGTTGTCGTGGTGGTTGAGTGTCGCACTGCGCCGGCTGACGGCGTATGCCCAGGCGGTGAGTGAAGGCCGGCGTGCCGAGTTGCCGCACTATCGCGGCGGTGAACTGGAGCAGTTGTCCACCGCCGTGGAACACATGCGCACCCAGCTGGAAGGCAAGGCGTACGTCGAACGTTATGTGCACACCCTGACCCACGAATTGAAAAGCCCGCTGGCGGCGATTCGTGGTGCGGCGGAGCTGTTGCAGGGCGACATGCCCCGTGACCAGCAGCAGCGTTTCGTGAGCAATATCGACAGCGAAAGTGCGCGCTTGCAGCAGTTGATCGAACGCCTGCTGAACCTGGCGCAGGTGGAGCAGCGCCAGGGCCTTGAGGACCAGGCCAGCCTGTTGTTGGCGGCGCTGGTGGACGAAGTGCTCAGGGCTCAATGTGCGCGCATTGAAGGCGCCGGGTTGCAGGTCGAGCAGGCGATTGACGCGGATCTGCAGGTGTACGGCGAGCCGTTCCTGCTGCGTCAGGCCCTGGGGAATCTGCTGGAAAACGCCCTGGATTTCACCCCGCCCGGCGGCGCCTTGCGGTTCAGTGCCAAGGCTGTGAATGACGGCGTCGAATTCACCCTGTTCAACCAGGCCGACGCCATTCCCGAGTACGCGTTGCCGCGCCTGAGCGAGCGCTTCTATTCCCTGCCGCGCCCGGCCAGCGGGCGCAAGAGCACCGGCCTTGGGCTCAATTTTGTCGAAGAGGTGATGAAGCTGCACGGCGGCTCATTGCAGATCGGCAACGTGCCCGGCGGCGTGCAGGTAAAACTGCATCTCCACACAGTCTCCACATTCCCTTCATAAATCCCCCTTAAGCGCCCGCCAGACTCTCCCCCATCAAAACAGGGAGAGCTTCATGAACCGCAATCTGCTTTTCAAATTGGGCGCCATCGCGCTGCTGATCGTGCTGTTGTTGATTCCGTTGCTGATGATCCACGGGGTGATTACCGACCGTCAGCAACTGCGCGACGACGTCTTGCAGGATATCGCCCGCAGTTCCAGCTACAGCCAGCGCCTCAATGGCCCGGTGCTGGTGGTGCCTTATCGCAAGACAGTCCGGGAGTGGAAGCTCAATGAAAAGCTCAACGAACGCTACGAAGAAACCCGCGAGGTGCGTGGTCATCTGTATTTCCTGCCGGAGCAATTTGCCCTCGACGGGCAGGTGCAAACCGAAGTGCGGGCCCGGGGCATTTACCAGGCGCGGTTGTTCCACGCCGACAGCCGTATCAGTGGGCGGTTTGTGTTGCCGGAGCAGTGGGGCATCAAGGAAAATTTTGCCGATTACCGCTTTGACCCGGCGTATCTGGCAGTGGGTATCAGCGACATTCGCGGTATCGAAAATGCGTTGAAGCTGGAGCTGGGCAGCCAGCAACTGGCGTTTTCCCCGGGTACTCAAGTGGCTTGGCTGGGGGAGGGTGTGCACGTGATGCTGCCCGAGCAGGACAGCCAGAATCCGTCACCTTTTGACTTCGCCTTTGACCTGCGCCTGCAAGGCACCGAGCAACTGCAAGTGGTGCCGGTGGGCAAGACCAGCCAGGTCAAGCTCGCGTCCAACTGGCCGCACCCCAGCTTTATCGGCAACTTCCTGCCGACCCAGCGCGAGGTCACCGCCCAAGGCTTCAGCGCCAATTGGCAGACCACATTCTTCTCCACCAACCTGGAAGAAGCACTGCGCGGTTGCCTGGCCGAGCGCGGCTGTGACGACTTCAACAGCCGCAGCTTCGGCGTGAGCTTTATCGACCCGGTGGACCAGTACCTCAAGAGCGATCGGGCGATCAAATATGCGCTGCTGTTCATTGCCCTGACGTTTGCCGGTTTCTTCCTGTTCGAGGTGCTCAAGAGCCTGGCGGTGCACCCGATCCAGTACGCGCTGGTGGGGGTTGCCCTGGCGTTTTTCTACCTGCTGCTGTTGTCGTTGTCCGAGCACATCGGGTTTGGCCCGGCTTACCTGATATCGGCGGCGGCCTGTGTGTTGCTGATCGGGTTTTACGTCTGCCATGTGCTGCGCAGTGTCGCCCATGGCCTGGGGTTTTCAGCAGGGTTGGCGGCGTTGTATGGCTTGCTGTACGGGTTGCTGAGTGCCGAGGATTACGCGTTGTTGATGGGCTCGTTGCTGCTGTTCGGGTTGCTGGGCACGGTGATGGTGCTGACCCGCAAGCTGGATTGGTATGGGGTGGGCAAACGCAAGGAGGTGGGTGATGAGTAGGTCGTTGGGGTTGCGGGAAGATCAGCAAGAGGGCGCGCAGTTAGTGGTGAGGATTAACGCGCTATTCCCTGTGGCCCGGGAGCTTTTTGTGGCGAGGGAGCTTGCTCCCGCTGGGCTGCGCAGCGGCCCCAAAAATCCTGGGAGCGCTTCGCACTCCAGCGGGAGCAAGCTCCCTCACCACAAAAGAACCCTTGCAGCAGGTTAGGCCGGTGGCTGGGTCTGGAGCATCGACGGCCGCTGACTCACCTCGGCATACCACGCCGCCAGCTTCGGATGGCTCGACCGCCACTGCATGTCCGGGTGGCGGAAGTCCAGATAAGCCAGTGCACACGCCACGCTGATCGCGGCCACGTCAAACGGCCCGGCCAGTTCGGCGATGGCGTCCTGTTCGAGCATGTCGAGGGCGCGGCGGATCTTGTCGCGCTGGCCTTCCAGCCACAGGTCCCAATGTTTTTCCTCGGGGCGCATGGCGGTTTCATAACGCACCAGTACGGCGGCATCCATGATGCCGTCGGCGGTCGAGGCCAGGGTCAGGCGCCGCCAGCGGGCCGGGCCGTTCCGGGGGATCAGTGGAGTCCCGGTGTGTTGGTAGTCGAGGTAATCGAGGATCACCCGGCTGTCGTGCAGCGCATTGCCGTCGGCCAGGCGCAGGGCGGGGATCTTGCCCAGCGCGTTGTCCAGGATTACATCGGCGTCGGGCTTGACCGGCGTCGGCACGCAGGCGTGCAAGGTCACGCGGTCCAGTTGACCGGTCTCGTGCAACAACACCCGTACTTTGCGTACAAACGGCGAGGCAGGGTTGTGGAACAACGTCATGCTGGGGGTGGACATGGGCATTCCTCGGAAAAGGGCAGCGCTAATCTATCTCAACGCTTGAGCAACGCCCAGCTACCTATGGCGGCCGGAATGCCCAGCCCCACCCAGCTCAGCGAATCCCACAAGCCGTCCCCCAGCAATGCCGCAAACAATCCGGCAGCACTCAACAACCCGATGGCCAGCGGAATGCCAAATACCTTCCAGAAACTCGATTGCCTCGGCTTCATGACTTGGCCGCCTTGCGCCGCACCAGCCACAGGTACACGCCACTGCCCAGGACGATGATGGTCAGCACATCCAGCACCGCCCACAGGATCTTCATTGGCATGCCGCCGTAGTCACCGAAGTGCAGCGGCTGGGACATGCCCATGGCGTCCATGTACCACGGCCGTTCGGCGATGGCGGTGACGTGCAGGTTGCTGGCGTCGATGAATACCGGCGTCAGCAGGTGTGAAGTCAGGTGGGTGCTGCCTTTCATGAACACCGCGTAGTGATGCTCGCTGGAGAAACGCGTGCCGGGGAACGCGATAAAGTCCGGCTCCATCCCGGGCGCGGCCTTGGCGGCAATCGTCAGCAGGTCGGTGGCGGGGGCGCGCAGGGTCAGCGGCGGGGCGTTTTTGTAAGGCTCGATCATTGCGCTGAGGCTGTCGGTGCGCCACGCGGCGATGATCAGGTCGGCGCAGGCGCTGATCACGCCGGTCATGCCCACTACCAGCGCCCAGGTCAGGGTGACCACGCCGATCAGGTTGTGCAGGTCGAGCCAGCGCAGGCGCGTGGATTTGTCCTGGCGCACGGTCGCGAATTTCAGCCGGCGCATGAACGGCAGGTACAACACCGTGCCGGAGATGATCGCCAGCACAAACAGAATGCCCATGAACGCCAGCAGCAACTTGCCCGGCAGCCCGGCGAACATATCGACGTGCAGGCGCAGCAGGAACATCGTCAGCCCGCCGTTGGCCGAAGGCGTTTCCACGGCCTCGCCGGTGCGGGCGTCGAGCATGAAGGTGTGGGAGGAATTGGGTTCGGTGCCGGCGGTGGCGGCCATGATTGCGATCACGCCGTTCTTGTCGTCTTCGTCCCAGGCCAGGTATTGCATGGCTTCGCCGGGGCGATGGGCCTGGGCTTTGGCAACAAGCTGTTCGAGGTTCAGCTGTGGGGTATCGGCGGGCATCTGTGCCAGCTCGGGTTCGTTGCCCAGCAGGTGGTCGATCTCGTGGTGGAAGATCAACGGCAGGCCGGTGAGGGCGAGCAGCAGCAGGAATACGGTGCAGACGAGGCTGGTCCAGGTGTGGATGAAGGACCAGCGGCGGATGGTTTTGCTTTTCATTTTCTAGCCTTCAGACACACCGAAGCCGCCCACGGGGGCGGCCCGGTTGTTAACTCAGCCGATTACCACTGGTAGGTGGCACTGGCGACGACGCTGCGTTGGTCGCCGTAGTAGCAGTAGGAAGCATCGCAGGTGGAAATGTAGTCCTTGTCGAACAGGTTGGTGGCATTCAGTTTCACCGAAGCCCCCTTGAGGCTATTGTCCAGGCGGCCGAGGTCGTAATGCACGGAGGCATCGAACACGGTGTAGGCATTGGCCTTGCCCAGCCAGGTGTTGCCCTGGTCGCCATAGGTGTTGCCGGTGTAGCGGGCACCCGCGCCAATGCCGAAACCGTCGAGCACACCGGCGTGCCAGGTGTAGTCGGTCCACAGTGAGGCTTGCTGGTTTGGCATCAGTTGCAGGCGGTTGCCTTTGTATTGGCCTTTTTGCACTTCGGATTTGGCCAGGGTGTATGCCGCGATGACCTTAAGGTTCTCGGTCACGTCAGAGACGGCTTCCAATTCCAGGCCCTTGACCTTCACTTCGCCGGTCTGGTCGGTGATCGACTGGCCACCGGCACCGAAGCTGGTAACCAGCACGTTCTTTTGGGTCAGGTCGTACACCGCTGCGCTCAGCAGGGTATTTGAGCCGGGTGGTTGGTACTTGACCCCCAATTCCCATTGCTTGCCTTCGGTGGGTTTGTACGACTCGGTTGGCGAGACGCTGGCGTTACTCGCTGGCTGGAACGATTCGGCGTAGGAGAGGTACGGAACGAAGCCCGAATCGAACACATAGCTCAGCGCGGCGTTGCCACTGAAGTTCTTGCTGCGGTCGGTATTGGTTGCATCGTTTTTGTTGAAGTAGGTGGTGCCTTGGTGCACCCAGTCTTCACGCCCGCCAAGAGTCAGGCGCCACTGGTCCAGGGCCATCTGGTCCTGGGCGTAAAGGCCAGTCTGGATGGTTTTCTGGTTGTAGTCGTAATAAGCGGTGGAGCGCGCCGGACGCACCACCGGCTTGGTGTTGACCGGGTTGTAGAGGTTGACTGTGCCGCCGTCACCGAAGATCGACAGGTACGAGGTGTCGGTGCGCTGGTGATCCAGGCCGAGCAACAGCGTGTGGGTGATATCACCGGTGGCGAAGTCAGCCTGGAAATTGTTGTCGACGGCGAACTGGCCGATGCTTTCGTCGACGTTGGTCGACCCGCGGCTGGTATTACCCTCGGCATCAATGGTCGAGTAACCATAGGAACCCACGGTCAGCTGCTGGAAAGCCAGCTCCGACTTGGTGTAACGCAGGTTCTGCTTGAACTGCCAGGTATCGTTGAAGCGATGCTCGAAGGCGTAGCCCAGCGCGTAGTAGGTGCGGTCGTAGTACTCGTAGTCCGGGTCGCCGAGGTTCTTGTGATGAGAGATGTCCCCCAGCGGCGATTTGATCTTGGTGCCGACAATGGGCAGGAACTGACTGGTAGCACCGGTATCGTCGCGGGTGAACTGCGACAGGAACGTCAGCTTGGTGTCGGTATCAATATTCCAGGTCAGGCTGGGGGCGATGTTGTAGCGCTTGTTGTCGATGTGATCGACCTGGGTGCCGGCGTCGCGCACCACACCGCTGAGGCCGTAGAGAAACTGGCCTTCATCATCGATCTTGCCGGTGCTGGCGAAGTTGATCTGGCGGTAGTTGTCGCTGCCGTACTGCACCTGGATGGCATTGCTCGACTCGGCACTTGGACGTCGGCTGACCATATCCAGCAGGCCACCCGGTGGCGTCTGGCCGTAGACCGACGAGGCCGGCCCACGCAGCAGCGCAAGGCGGTCGAGGTTCCAGGTTTCGGCTTTCGGGTTGGCATACACGCCGCGTGGCAGCGGCAGGCCGTCGAGGAACTGGGTGGGTTCGAAGCCGCGTACACGCATCCAGTCGTAGCGGGTGTCACTGCCGTAGCTGGCGGACACGATACCGGGCATGTATTTGACGGCGTCATCCAGGTTCTGGACGTTGCGGTCCTGCATTTGCTGGCGAGTGGCGACGGAGATCGAACGCGGGGCTTCGACCAGTGCGGTATCGGTCTTGGTGCCGGCAGCGGTGCGGGTCGCCAGGTAACCATCAACCGGCCCCCATGCACTTTCCGCGTCGGCCTGGCCGGTAATGCTGGTCTCCGGCAATGCCACGACCCCATCCGGGATCGCTACCAGGCTGAACGTGCCTGCACTGCTTTGCTCCAGTTGCAGCCCGGTCCCGCGCAACGCTTCACGCAATGCGCCTTGTGCATCGAATTGCCCTTTTACCGGCGCGGAAGTCTTGCCCGCTGCCAACCCCGGGTTCAGCGTCAGCGCCAAACCGGCCTGGCTGGCGATCTGGTTCAGGGTGGTGGCCAGCGACGCTGCCGGCAGATTGTAGGCGCGCACACTGGACGCTTGTTCGGCGGCGAGCAACTGGGTGCTGGCCAGCGGAGCGCTGAGGGCAATGGCCACGGCCAACAGGCTGGGGCGCAACAAGGTGTCTAGCGTGCGGGACATAGGGCGGCTCCTGAATGGAAATATTTCTCAATTGCCTATGTGCCGAGCGAGATGCAAAAAGTGATAGGGCTCGATGAAAATAATTTCTATTAGTGGGTGAGTGCTGTTTTTGAGGGCCTCATCGCAGGCAAGCCAGCTCCCACAGGGGAACGCATTCCACC
>NZ_JBYSWF010000038.1:0-67435 GCF_058780865.1 Pseudomonas sp. GP01-A4 | reverse complement strand
GCCAGTCAACACATCCATTACTGACACACCGCATTCGCGAGCAAGCCCGCTCCCACATTTTGTTCTGTGTACACCAGCAGTACAGTCGTCTTCTGCTGTTCGCTCGCGTAAACTTGCGCGTCTTTCGCAGCCCTACCCCGCTGCACACTCATTTTTTCAAAGGTGCCCGCCATGCCTTGGCTGCAAGTCCGTCTCGCCATCAGCCCAGAACAAGCCGAAACCTACGAAGACGCGTTCCTCGAAGTGGGCGCCGTGTCGGTGACCTTCATGGACGCCGAAGACCAGCCGATCTTCGAACCCGAGCTCAACACCACCCCGCTGTGGTCCCACACCCATCTGCTGGCCCTGTTCGAAGACGGCACCGATGCCGCCAGCGTCCTGGCCCACATGGAACTGCTCACCGGCGGCCCGCTGCCGGAGCATCACAGCGAAATCATCGAAGACCAGGACTGGGAACGCAGCTGGATGGACAACTTCCAGCCAATGCGTTTTGGCCAGCGCCTGTGGATCGTGCCGAGCTGGCACGCCGCCCCCGAGCCTGACGCCGTGAACCTGCTGCTGGACCCGGGCCTGGCGTTCGGCACCGGCACCCACCCCACCACCGCGCTGTGCCTGGAATGGCTCGATGGCCAGGACCTGAAAGACTGCAACGTGCTGGACTTCGGCTGCGGTTCGGGGATCCTGGCGATCGCCGCCCTGCTGCTGGGCGCCAAGGAAGCGGTCGGTACCGATATCGACGTGCAAGCCCTGGAAGCCTCCCGCGATAACGCCGGGCGCAATAACATCGCTGAAGAGAAATTCCCGCTGTACCTGCCGGAGCAATTGCCCCAGGTGCAGGCCGACGTGCTGGTGGCCAATATCCTCGCCGGGCCACTGGTTTCCCTGGCGCCGCAGCTGTCGAGCCTGGTCAAGCCGGGCGGCCGCCTGGCGCTGTCGGGCATCCTCGCCGAACAGGGCGAAGATGTTGCCGCCGCCTACGCCCAGGATTTTGAGCTGGATCCGATCGCCAACCGCGATGGCTGGGTACGCATCAGTGGTCGTCGGCGCTAGAATGAGCGCCTGCATGAATCGGATGGCCGCATGACCGACAGTTTCGTCACCCAGTGCCCACACTGCCAAGCACGCTTTCGCGTCAACCACGCTCAATTGAGCGTGGCCCGTGGCGTGGTGCGCTGTGGGTCGTGCCTGCAAGTGTTCAATGCCGCTCGCCAACTGCTGGAGCAGCGCGCCAATGCGCCCGCGCCCCAGGCACCACCTGCGGCAGAGCCGCCGGCAGCCGTAGAACCGCCACCCCAAGCGCCGCGAGCCATCAGCCAGAAGCAATGGACCGCCGAAGAGCTGGACCTGGATAACCTGGACCTCGACGTAGAACTGGCCAAGCTGGAACGTCGCGAGATCCAGCACACCCAGCCCGTGGGTGCCGACCGTCGCCAGCCCGGCGCCGATCGTCGGCAAAAGGAAGATGCCCTCAGCGCCAGCCGTGATACGGCCAAGGCCGAGGAAGAGCAATGGGCCTCCAGCCTGTTCAGCGAACCCCGGGATGAACGGGCCCAAGCCCCGCAAACGGTCGACGAGGAACCGCAACCGGCCAAGGCAAGCCCAGGCAAACCCAAGCGCACCGAACCGTCGATGTCGTTTGAAGCGGTCGAGCCGGACGACGAACCACCGCTGCACACAAGCCCCACCGATGACGAACTCGACCCACCGGTAACCGCCGTAGCGGACGAGCCGGAACCCGAACAACCGGAACGCCCGCAGCCCAAACGCAAGCGCCCTCGCCCCGAGGCTGGCGCCCACGACGACCTGCTTTCGGACCTGGAAGACGACCCGCTGCACCTGTATTCCCGGAAGCGTTCCTCCGGCTGGGGCCGCCGCCTGTTCTGGGGCTTGCTGGTGCTGCTGGCCGCCGCCGGCCTGGCGGGACAATACGTCGCCTACCAATTCGACGACCTGGCACGCCAGGACGCCTACCGCCCATGGTTCCAGGAACTGTGCCCGAAACTGGGCTGCACCGTGCCATCCCGGGTCGATATCGCCCACATCAAGAGCAGCAACCTGGTGGTGCGCAGCCACCCGGAGTTTGCCGGTGCCCTGGTGGTGGACGCGATCATCTATAACCGCGCGACATTCTCCCAACCGTTCCCGCTGCTGGAGCTACGCTTTGCCGACATGAACGGGAATATGATCGCCAGTCGTCGCTTCAAACCCGCCGAATACCTCAGCGGCGAGTTGGCAGGCGTGACCGAGATGCCCTCCCAGACGCCGATCCACATTGCCCTGGACATCCTCGACCCGGGCAACAAAGCGGTGAATTACAGCCTGAGCTTCCACTCCCCCGAGTGAAACGGCTGCCTGGCCGGTGCTTGACGGCAGATTATTGACTGCATCGCCTTTGACCAAACCTGCGGCGATAAGAAAATAACTGCTCAGATTTTATCCAATTCAGCCTTTATCCAGTCATCGAGAGCGGGTATCATGCCAACCCTTTTTCGAACTCTAATGATCCGGCCCCACAACAGGGAAGTCCTATGTCGGCGGTACGCATCGGCCCATACACATTGCACAACGGCTTGATCCTCGCCCCGATGGCGGGCGTCACCGACCAGCCCTTTCGTCAGCTTTGCAAGCGTTTGGGCGCAGGGCTTGTAGTCTCGGAAATGGTCACCAGCGACATGAGCCTGTGGAACACCCGCAAATCGCGGATGCGCATGATCCACGAAGGTGATCCCGAGCCCCGCTCGGTACAGATCGCCGGCGGTGATGCGCAGATGCTGGCGGATGCGGCCCGGGCCAACGTGGAGTTGGGGGCGCAGATTATTGATATCAACATGGGTTGCCCGGCCAAGAAGGTCTGCAACAAGGCCGCAGGTTCTGCCCTGTTGAAGGATGAGCAGTTGGTGAGCGAGATCCTGCATGCCGTTGTCGCTGCAGTGGATGTGCCGGTCACCCTGAAGATCCGCACCGGTTGGGACCGGGACAACAAGAATGGCCTGACGGTGGCGAAGATCGCCGAGCAGGCGGGCATTACAGCGCTGGCGGTGCATGGCCGCACCCGCGCCGACCTTTACACCGGTGAAGCCGAGTACGACACCATTGCCGCGATCAAGCAGGCGGTGTCGATTCCCGTCTTTGCCAACGGCGACATCGACTCAGCCGAGAAAGCCCGGCGCGTGCTGCACGCGACCGGCGCCGATGGCCTGTTGATTGGCCGGGCTGCCCAGGGGCGGCCGTGGATTTTTCGTGAGATCGAGCATTTTCTGCGTACCGGCGAAACCTTGCCGGCACCGGAGCTGATCGAGGTGGAACGTATTCTGCTAGAGCATCTGGCCGCCCTGCACGCCTTCTACGGAGACGTGATGGGAGTACGCATTGCTCGCAAGCATGTGGGCTGGTATCTCGCAACCTTGCCGGGCGCCAGGGAGTTTCGCGCCCACTTCAATCGTTTGGATGATACGGAAGCACAGTGCGCCAACGTTCGTGAGTTCTTCTCCGAGCGTTACAAGAGCCTGGTGACAGGGGACGGAGAAGGGGTGGCCGCATGACGATGATGACCGAGACTTTAGTGAGTGGAACAACACCCGTGAGCGACAACGTCAATTTGAAACAGCACCTCAACACGCCGAGCGAAGAAGGCCAGACCCTTCGCGGGAGTGTCGAGAAGGCGCTGCACAATTATTTCGCCCACCTTGAGGGCGCTGCCGTCACGGACGTGTACAACCTGGTGCTCTCCGAAGTCGAAGCGCCGTTGCTCGAAAGCGTGATGAACTACGTCAAGGGCAACCAGACCAAGGCCAGTGAGCTGCTCGGTCTGAACCGTGGCACGCTGCGCAAGAAACTCAAGCAGTACGATTTGCTGTAAGCATTCAATCAAACCAGAAAGGCGCCCGCGTAAAAACGGACGCCTTTTTTGCTGACTCCTTTGCTTTTGATGGAAATTGAAATGACCGACCAGACTACCCGCCTGCCGATCCGCCGTGCCTTGATCAGTGTCTCCGACAAGACCGGGATCCTCGAATTTGCCCGGGAGCTGGAAGCCCTGGGCGTGGAGATTCTCTCCACCGGCGGGACCTTCAAACTGCTGCAGGACAACGGCGTGGCCGCAGTGGAAGTGGCGGACTACACCGGTTTCGCAGAAATGATGGACGGTCGGGTCAAGACCCTGCACCCGAAAATCCACGGCGGGATCCTCGGTCGTCGCGGTATCGACGACGCCATCATGAGCGAGCACGGCATCAAGCCGATCGACCTGGTGGCCGTTAACCTGTACCCGTTCGAAGCCACCATCAACAAGCCAGGCTGCGACCTGCCGACCGCCATCGAAAACATCGATATCGGCGGCCCGACCATGGTTCGCTCGGCAGCCAAGAACCACAAAGACGTGGCCATCGTGGTGAACGCCAGCGACTACGCCAACGTACTGGAAAGCCTGAAAGCCGGCGGCCTGACCTACGCCCAGCGCTTCGACCTGATGCTCAAGGCCTTCGAACACACCGCTGCCTACGACGGCATGATCGCCAACTACATGGGCACCGTGAACCAGGCCGCTGAAACCCTCAGCACAGAAGGTCGCAGCCAGTTCCCGCGCACCTTCAACAGCCAGTTCATCAAGGCCCAGGAAATGCGCTACGGCGAGAACCCGCACCAGAGCGCGGCGTTCTACGTTGAGGCCAAGCCTGCTGAAGTCGGCATCGCCACCGCGACCCAACTGCAAGGCAAAGAGCTGTCGTACAACAACGTGGCCGACACCGACGCCGCGCTGGAATGTGTGAAGAGCTTCGTCAAGCCAGCCTGCGTGATCGTCAAGCACGCCAACCCGTGCGGCGTGGCCGTGAGCCCGGACGCTGAAGGCGGTATCCGCCAGGCGTACGAACTGGCCTACGCCACCGACACCGAGTCGGCCTTCGGCGGCATCATCGCCTTCAACCGTGAGCTGGACGCCGAGACCGCCAAGGCGATCGTCGAGCGTCAGTTCGTTGAAGTGATCATCGCGCCATCCGTCAGTGAAGAGGCTCGCGCCATCGTTGCCGCCAAGGCCAATGTGCGCCTGCTGGCGTGCGGCGAGTGGTCGGCCGAGCGTGCCGCTGCCTGGGACTACAAGCGCGTCAACGGCGGCTTGCTGGTACAGAGCCGCGACATCGGCATGATCGGCAGCGCCGATCTGAAAGTGGTGACCAAGCGCGCCCCGACCGAACAGGAAATCAACGACCTGATCTTCGCCTGGAAAGTCGCCAAGTACGTTAAATCCAACGCCATCGTCTACGCCAAGAACCGCCAGACCATCGGTGTCGGCGCGGGCCAGATGAGCCGCGTGAATTCGGCACGCATCGCTGCGATCAAGGCAGAACATGCCGGCTTGCAGGTGCAGGGTTCGGTGATGGCGTCCGACGCATTCTTCCCGTTCCGTGATGGCCTGGACAACGCCGCGAAAGCCGGTGTTACCGCCGTGATCCAACCGGGCGGCTCGATGCGTGACGCAGAAGTGATTGCAGCGGCTGATGAAGCCGGCATTGCCATGGTCTTCACCGGCATGCGCCACTTCCGTCACTGATTGCTCGTTCCCACGCTCTGCGTGGGAATGCAGCCCGGGACGCTCCGCGTCCCAAAGCGTGACGCAGAGCGTCACAAGAGGCATTCCCACGCAGAGCGTGGGAACGGTCAGAATTCAGCGTCATCCGAGGTTTTTGAAATGAATGTTTTGATCATTGGCAGCGGTGGCCGTGAACACGCCCTGGCCTGGAAAGTTGCCCAGGACCCACGTGTCCAGAAAGTTTTCGTCGCCCCCGGCAACGCCGGTACCGCCATTGAAGCCAAGTGCGAAAACGTCGCCATCGACGTGTTGGCCCTTGAGCAACTGGCGGACTTTGCCGAGAAAAACGTTTCCCTGACCATCGTCGGCCCGGAAGTGCCCTTGGTAGCTGGCGTTGTGGACCTGTTCCGCAGCCGCGGCCTGGACTGCTTCGGCCCAACCGCCGGCGCTGCCCAGCTGGAAGGCTCGAAAGCCTTCACCAAGGATTTCCTGGCGCGCCACAAGATCCCGACCGCCGACTACCAGAACTTCACCGAAATCGAGCCGGCCCTGGCCTACCTGCGTGAAGTCGGTGCACCGATCGTGATCAAGGCCGACGGCCTGGCCGCCGGTAAAGGCGTGATCGTCGCAATGACCCTGGCCGAAGCCGAAGACGCCGTGCGCGACATGCTCGCTGGCAACGCTTTCGGTGAAGCCGGTTCGCGCGTAGTGATCGAAGAATTCCTCGACGGCGAAGAAGCCAGCTTCATCGTGATGGTCGACGGCAAGAACGTACTGCCGATGGCCACCAGCCAGGACCACAAACGTGTGGGTGACGGCGACAGCGGCCCGAACACCGGCGGCATGGGCGCTTACTCCCCTGCTCCGGTAGTGACTGCCGAAGTGCACAAGCGCGTGATGGACCTGGTCATCTGGCCAACCGTGCGCGGCATGGCCGACGAAGGCAATGTGTACACCGGTTTCCTGTACGCCGGCTTGATGATCGACAAGGCCGGCAATCCGAAAGTCATCGAGTTCAACTGCCGCTTCGGCGACCCGGAAACCCAACCGGTGATGCTGCGCCTGCAATCGAGCCTGGTGCTGTTGGTTGAAGCTGCGCTGGCCCAGGCCCTGGACAAGGTCGAAGCCCAGTGGGACCCGCGCCCGAGCGTCGGCATCGTGCTGGCCGCCGGCGGCTACCCGGCCGACTACGCCAAGGGCGATGTGATTGAAGGTCTGGACGCGGCTGCTACGCTGGAAGGCAAGGTGTTCCACGCGGGCACCGCGCTCAAGGATGGCAAGGTCGTCACCGCCGGTGGTCGCGTACTGTGCGCAACCGCCATGGGCAGCAGCGTAGATGCCGCCCAGCAACAGGCTTACAAGCTGGCGGCGAAGATCGACTGGAAAGGCTGCTTCTACCGCACCGACATTGGCTACCGCGCCATTGCCCGTGAGCGTGGCGAAAGTCAGTAAACAGCTATCCGTTCGGTTAGGCAGGGGCCTCTGGCCCTTGCCCTACGCTTGTGGCCCCGCGCATAGTTATACCCATGCATCAACCTACGAAGGGATTTCGCCGTGCGCTGGCTCAGGATCGCCATAGGTTTCACTGTCAGTCTGCTGACCTTGCTCTGCTTGCTCCCGGCCCAGGCCGCCGCACAAGGCAGTGGCTGGGCAGTATTGCTTGATGAACAGGCCGATCTGCAACTGAGCGACATCCGCTCGCCCCGCTACATCAATCAATTCAGCCCCATCGAACTGGACCGGATTACCGCCGCGCAACCGGACGGTGCGTTGTGGGTACGCTTCAGGCTGCAACCCGGCAAACACGAGCAAGTGCTGCGGGTATTCGCCCCTGACCTGTCACACCTGAACCTGTATGTACTCGACGGCGACACCCTGGTGGAGCAGGAAGCTACCGGCACCCGCCAGCCCCAGGCCGAGCGCCCGCTGCCCAGCAGCGACTTCATGCTGCCGATGCCGCAAAGCCAGAAGCCGCTGGACGTGTACCTGCGCATGGTCTCGGAACACGAGCTGCGCCCCTACATCACCCTTGAGCCGGCCGTGCTGGCTGCGGCCAACCAGAACCAGACGCTGATCTATGGGCTGCTGTTCGGTTGCCTGGTGATGCTGATCCTGCACAACCTCACCCGCTACGCCTACCATCGCTCCCGCAGCAGCCTGTGGCTCGCCGCCTGCGAATTGCTGTTGCTGCTGAGCCTTGCGCTGCTGCTCAACGTGCTGGGCCCGTGGCTGCCGAACTGGCACGCGGTACAAACCCCCGGCGCCTACCTCGCCCTGCTGCTGACCGCGCCGTGCGGGCTGATGTTTGCCTACCGCTTCTTTGCGCCACTGGGCCCGCATCCGCTGAACAAGCTGTTGATGGCCGACATCCTGCTGATCGTCCTGACCGGCCTGTTGCTGCTGTTCGTCAACACCTTGCCCCTGAACATCATCACCTACGCCCTGGTGGCGCTGGCCGGCCTGAGCATGTTGTTCGTCTCGGCCTATCACTGGCAAAAGGGTTACCGCCCGGCGCGCCTGTTCATGCTGGCGATGGTGATCTTCAACATCGGCACGCTGATTATTCTCCCGGCCTTGCTGGGCCTGACGCTGGTGCCGCCACAAGGCTTGATCATCACCCTGCTCGGCTTTATCTGCCTCAGTGGCCTGTTGATGAGCCTGGCCCTGGGCGAACGCCAGCGCGCCATCACCGAAGACAACTTCAGCCTCAGCCGCGACCTGGCGGCCAGCAACGCCGAAATCGCCGCCAAGGCCGAATTCCTGGCGAAGATCAGCCACGAAATTCGCACGCCCATGAACGGCGTGCTGGGCATGACCGAACTGCTGCTGGGCACCCCGCTTTCAGTCAAGCAACGCGACTACGTGCAAACCATCCACAGCGCCGGCAACGAACTGCTCACCCTGATCAACGAGATTCTCGACATCTCCAAGCTGGAATCCGGGCAGATCGAATTGGACGATGTGCAGTTCGACCTCAACGCGCTGATCGAAGACTGCCTGAGTATTTTCCGCGCCAAGGCCGAGCAGCAGAACGTCGAGCTGATCAGCTTTATCCAGCCCCAGGTACCCCGGGTGATCAGCGGCGACCCGACGCGGCTGCGCCAGGCACTGTTGAGCCTGCTGGAAAATGCCCTGCAAAAAACCGATGAAGGCGAAGTACTGATCGTCGTCGCACTGGACGAGCGCAGCAGCAAACCGCGCCTGCGCATTGCCGTGCAAGACAGCGGCCTGCCGATGGAACCCGCCGAGCGCGACGCCCTGCTGCACAGCGAGTTGCACAGCAAGAACTTCCTCTCTGCCACCCGCCTGAGCGGCCATCTGGGCCTGGTCATTGCCCGCCAGCTGATCCTGTTGATGAACGGCGAATTCGGCATCAAGAGTGGCAGCCAGCAAGGCAGCACCCTGTGGCTGACCTTGCCGCTGGACCCGGAACGCCTGGAGCACCCGACCTCCGACCTCGACGGCCCGCTCAAGGGCGCGCGCGTGCTGGTGGTGGACGACAACGACACCTGCCGCAAAGTGCTGGTGCAGCAATGCACGGCCTGGGGCCTGAACGTGAGCGCCGTGCCTTCGGGCAAGGAAGCCCTGGCGCTGCTGCGCACCAAGGCGCACCTGCGGGACTATTTCGACGTGGTGCTGCTGGACCAGAACATGCCCGGCATGACCGGCATGCAACTGGCGGCGAAGATCAAGGAAGACCCGAGCCTGAACCACGACATCCTGCTGATCATGCTCACCGGCATCAGCAATGCGCCGAGCAAGATCATCGCGCGCAACTGCGGGATCAAGCGCATCCTCGCCAAACCCGTGGCCGGCTATACCCTCAAGACCACCCTTGCCGATGAATTGACCCAGCGCAGCAAGGGCTCCGTGCAACCACGCCAGCCGGCGATCAGCGCGCCGGCCCCGGTGACCGTGCCGAGTGACTTCCGGATCCTGGTGGCGGAGGACAACAGCATCTCCACCAAGGTGATTCGCGGCATGCTCGGCAAGCTCAACCTGCAGCCCGACACCGCCAGCAACGGCGAAGAAGCCCTGCAGGCAATGAAGGCCCAGCGCTACGACCTGGTGTTGATGGACTGTGAAATGCCGATCCTCGACGGCTTCTCCGCCACCCAGCAACTGCGCGCGTGGGAAGTCAGCAACCAGCGGATTCGTACGCCAATCGTGGCACTCACCGCGCACATTCTTTCGGAACATAAAGAGCGTGCACGCCAGGCCGGGATGGACGGGCACATGGCCAAGCCGGTGGAGTTGTCGCAATTGCGCGAGCTGGTGGAGTACTGGGTAGCACAGCGGGCACAACGCCCCGAGCACGCCCCGACTTCCTGACACGCCCAACCTGTAGGAGCGAGCTTGCTCGCGAAGAACCTGAGAGCGCCGCGTTAAACCAGAAAGCCCGCGTTATCGTTAACGACCTTCGCGAGCAAGCTCGCTCCTACAGGGGATCAGTGCAGCCCGTTCGTCACAGGCCTGATAAACTCCCGCTCGCCCTCCTTCGCTGCGAGCTCCCACCATGCTCCACGTGCTATTCAGCGTTTACCTGAAGATGCTGGTGCTCTACAGCCCCTTCTTCGTGCTCTCCTGCTTTATCAGCCTGACTCGCGGTTACTCCAGCAAGGAGCGGCGGCGCCTGGCCTGGAAAGTGGCCCTCGCCACCCTGGTATCGAGCGTGTTGCTCTACCTGTTCGGCCGGGTGATTTTCAGTGTGTTCGGCATCACCGTCGACGCCTTCCGCATCGGCGCCGGCAGTGTGCTGTTCATCTCGGCCCTGGGCATGGCCCAGGGCAAGTCAGCGGTGCAGACCGACAACGTGCAGCAGGACGTGACCATCGTGCCGCTGACCATTCCCCTGACCGTCGGCCCCGGCACCATCGGTGCGCTGCTGGTGATGGGCGTCAGCCAGCCGCACTGGGACGACAAGATCACCGCGATCCTCAGTATCGCCCTGGCCAGCCTGACGGTGGGCGTGGTGCTGTACCTGTCCAACCGTATCGAACGCATCCTCGGCGACCAGGGCTTGCAGATTGTCAGCCGGTTGATGGGGCTGTTCGTGTGCGCCCTGGCCGCACAAATCATCTTCACCGGTGTACGCGGTTACCTGGTGCCGTAGATCAAATTCTGTAGTTGGCGATAGCCAGGCGGACCTTGTCCCCTGCGCTGTCCCGCAGCAGTTGAATCGTGTCTTCGTTGACCACCGAGCTGTTCAGCACCAGGCACGTGCGGCCACTGAAGGCCTCGACGGATGCACTGTCCCACTCCAGAAACGGTATGCCCAGTTGCTTGCTGACGCCGTGGGAGCTGTACGTCACCAGCACCATCGAAACTTCCCCGGCGATTTCCGAGCAGGACGCCAAGCCGAAATCGCCACCGTCACGCGTGGTGGTATTTCGCTTGAATAACTCAAATGAGGCCGGGAGCTGCTTCAAGGCTTCAACCGCCTCCGCCACCCGTTTGGGCAATACACTGATCAGCGGCCCCGACAGAAACGTCGAGGCCACGGTGGCCGCCATCAGGTTCAGCGCCGCCAGCTGTACCGACAGCCCCTTGCGAGAGGTGTACACCCGCTCGAAACTGCTCCTGACCGGCATCCAGCCGAGGCTGCTCATGACCTTGATGAATTCGTTGTACCAGGCCTCTGTGCCCCGGGCGACCCGCAGCACATCGCTGACGTAGCTGCTCGCCAGCAAATAGCTTTTGCGGGTGTACTCCTTGTTGAGGCTGGTCATGCCTTGCACAAACGACATGACGCTGTTGTTCACCACCGCCGCGTCCAGCTCATCATCCGCCTCGGGCTTCACCGGCGCGCTCAATCCCGACGCCAGGCCGGGCGCGCCCGGAAGCCGGTAAGCGGCAATCAGCTTCCTCCTTTTTGCGCTGTTGATCCGTTTGTTGTTTCGCTCCATAGCCATTTCTCCATAACCCCCAACATGGGGCTCAACGCCAACACTAGTCGACTTGCCGGGGATTTTGAGCTGCTGAAAATTGACCACGGGACGCGCCGCGACCCGCAGGAAAAATCACTGCAGGCGGCGCAGCTGAGTAAACGCTGGGGATGAGGCGGCGGCACACAAAAGCGCCGTGCTTTTCTTCAAGCCGTAGAGAAAGGTATGACTTGAGCCGATGCAAAAAAACCTCGGCAAGCAGACCTTTCCGGCATCAATGACTGACGTTTCAAGGCGGCCCCATGGCGGGGCCGCCGTTGTTTTCAGGAGGCGGGTTTCTCGCCGTACCAACGTGGCGTGTAGACCCACTCGCCACCACCTGCCCGCGCAAAGACGCAGGTGGTGGACGAACCGATCAGCACCATGGTGCGCATGTCCACCTGCTCCGGCGTCAGTTGCCCCAGGGTGGTGACTCGCAGGGTCTGGCCCGGGCGACCGATGTCACGGCCCAAGACCACCGGTGTTTCAGGCGTGCGGTGCTGCGCGACGATTTCCAGGGCGCGTCCCAACTGCCAGGGCCGCGCACGGGAGATCGGGTTATAGAACGCCAGCGCCAGGTCGGCCTGGGACGCCAGGTCCAGGCGCTTCTCGATGATCGACCAGGGTTTGAGGTTGTCCGACAGTGACATCACACAGAAGTCATGCCCCAGCGGGGCACCTGCCTGGGCCGCCGTGGCGAGGGATGCCGACACGCCCGGCAAAATCTCCAGGTCGACCTGATGCCAGGCCGGGTCGCTGGACTCGTGCAAGGCTTCGATCACCGCGGCGGCCATGGCGAATACACCCGGGTCACCCGAAGACACCACCACCACCGAACGCCCCTGCGCCGCCAGCTCAAAGGCATGACGCGCGCGCTGCATCTCTTCGCGATTGTCGGTGCAATGCTGGATCTGGTCCGCGCGGAACGGCCCGGCCATGCGCACATAGGTTTCGTAACCCAGCACGTCAGTGCAGCGGGCCAGCTCGGCTTTTACTGCCGGAACCATCAGTTCGGCAGCGCCGGGGCCCAGACCGATCACCGCGAGGCGGCCACGGGGACGACCGATCAGGGACAGGTCCAGAGGAGCCTCGGCCACCGTGATCGCAATGTCCGCCTGAGGCGCCAGATCGGCGAAGCGCAATGGCACGCCCAGCTCCAACGCCGCTTCGTGCAATGACGAATCGGCCATCTCCGTTTCAGCCGCCAGCAGGCAAGCCAGGGACTGCACGGCGAGCCCGGCATCCTGCAACGCCGCACGAATTCGCCCGGCCAGTTGCGGCCCCGGCTGGCAGGTAACCAGCACCGTCTTCGGATAAATCAGCAACTCATTGGCCGCAGGTGTGCGCTCGGCACTGCCGACGTGAATCGCCAGGCGTGCCTGTTGATCCTGGGGCAAGTTGGCCTGATCCAGCCACGGCGCCGCGCCTTCAATGCGTACTGATTCGCCAGCCAGCAAATCCGAGACAAAGCGTTTGCCCAGCTCCAGATCCCCCAGTTGATAACCATGGGGAGGGTTAAGCAGGCAGGTACCAAAACGCAGCTCGCCACTGGTGGTGATCGCGGCGGCAACGTCCAGGGCAGCGGCGATTTCCCGCGCCATCACGTTCACGCCACCCAGGCCACCGAGCAACGGCACCACCGCGCTGCCGTCTTCGGCGACGGCCAGCACAGCAGGCTCGATGCCCTTCTCCAGCAACAGCGGCGCCAGGGTGCGGATCACAATCCCGGCGGCACACAGCGCGATGATCGGCGTGCCCTGTTGATACAACTGGCGCACTGTGGCGCCGAATTCGTTATAGGCCTGATCGGCGCCCTCGACCCGCCCGGCCAGGCCGTGGATCAGTGCGTCGGGATACACCTGCTGGATAGCGCGGGCCGTGGCGAGGCTGCCCTGCCCCAGGATGACAATCGCGGGAGCCGTCATCAGCCTTGCCACCTTTCACCGGGAACGATGATCAACGAGAAATACGGCGAGGACGTCGGATCGACCTGATCCAGGGCGACGATTTTCTGATTGGCCATGGTCGCGCGCTCGACGTACAACGCCCGGCTCGCCAATCCCAATTCTTCCAGTACCTGACGCACCTTGGTGAAGTTGCGCCCCAGCTTCATGATCACCGCCGCGTCGGCATCCGCCAGGCGACGCTTGAGTTCGTCATGGGGCAGCACGCCGGAAAGCACCGACAGGCTCTGGTTGCGATACACCAACGGTGCGCCCAGTACAGAGGCGCCACCGAGCATCGAGCACACACCCGGGATCACCTGGGCTTCGTAGCGCTCGGCCAGGCGGTCGTGCAAATACATGTAGGAGCCGTAGAAGAACGGGTCGCCTTCACAGATCACCGCCACATCGCGCCCCGCGTCCAGGTGTGCCGCAACGTCGACACTGGCGGCGTCGTAGAAATCGCTGATCACTTGCTCGTAGGACAGCGGCGCCGGCAACACTTCAGTGGTCACCGGGTACACCAGCGGCATCAGGGTTTGCTGGGGCACCAAATGGTCTTCGATGATGCCGAAGGCGTTGCCCTTCTTGCCCTTGGCCACGAAGTACGCCACCACCGGCGATTCGCGCAGCAGGCGCAGGGCTTTGAGGGTAATCAGTTCCGGATCGCCGGGGCCTACGCCCAGGCCGATCAAACGTCCGCGTGCCGGCATCATTCGACCTCCGTGGCCAAGGCGTTGACCGCGGCGGCGGCCATCGCACTGCCGCCGAGGCGGCCCTGCATGATCACGAACGGTACGCCGCGGCTGTCTGCCGCCAGCATCGCCTTGGATTCGGCGGCGCCGACAAAACCCACCGGGAACCCGAGGATCAGTGCAGGTTTTGGCGCGCCGGCGTCGAGCATTTCCAGCAGGTAAAACAGCGCTGTCGGCGCATTGCCGATCACCACCACACTGCCTTCCAGGTGCGGGCGCCACAGCTCCAGGGCGGCGGCGGAACGGGTGTTGCCCAGCTCGCGGGCCAACTCCGGCACGCTGTCGTCGCGCAGGGTGCAGATCACCTGATTGTTGGCCGGCAGGCGCGTACGGGTCACGCCTTCGGAGACCATCCGCGCATCACACAGGATCGGCGCGCCAGCGGCCAGGGCTTCGCGCCCGGCCTTGCCGGCACCTTCGGAAAATTGCAGGCCGTCGATGGCGTCGACCATGCCGCAGGCATGAATCACCCGCACCGCGAGTTTTTCCAGGTCGGCAGGGATGCGATCAAGCCGGGCTTCTGCGCGAATGATCGCGAAGGAGTTGCGATAGATCTCCTGACCGTCGCGGATGTAATCAATCATCGGTGTTGCTCCGTGGGTGAGCGCGCAACAAGGCGCCCGCCGCTTCAATAGAAAGAGTGCGCGCGTGCAGGCGGCCGAAACCGGGCAGGCCTGCGTCGCGAAAATAGAGGTCGTAGTGGCCGGGACTTACCGCCAGCAGGGTGACCGGCGCGGTGTGGGCGGCCGCGCAGGAACGCGGGCAGCCGGACAGGTGCACGCTGTGGCCGGGCGCAAGCGCAGCCAGTTGCACGGCGTCGGCCTTGGTGTCGGACAGGCCTTTGGCGCAACCGCCGGCGCCGGTGCAGGCGATCATCCGTGCGAGGGGTTGGTCCACCGAACACAAAAAGCCAAGCTGTTCGAGGCGTTCGGTGACAGCCGCCGCATCCTGGATATTGGGCAGCAGCAGGCCTTGCCATGGCGTGACACGCAAGGTGGCGTCGCCATGGTCGACGGCCAGTTGCGCAGCGCCCCTGAGCATCGCCGAATCCAGGCGGCCCAAGGGTGCGACGGCGGCGACGTAGACCTGGTTTTTTTGGCGCTGTGGATAACTTCCCAGGTGCAGCGGCGCGGGGTTGGAGTGCCTTGAAAAGCCATCAACCGGCTGCAATGGCATATTCAGCTGCCGCAAAAAGTTATCCACAGCGGTTTCAGCCAGCAGGTGGCGCATGCGGGTTTGATCAGGCCGGGCCAGCTCAAGGAACCGCTCCAGCACCGCCACCACCAGTGCATGCCCTTGTGCCAAAGGTACCGCCGCCAAGGGCGCATCCCGCGCCGGGCAGCCTGCCAGGCCGAATGCCAACAGCGTGTTGCCATTGGCATCGAAGGCTGACAGCCACAGGTCGTGATGATGCTCGAGCATGGCCAGGGCTTCACCGCCGTCCAGTTGCACGGCGAACTTGGCCGACAGCTCATGGAAACGCGGGTGGGTTTCCAGGGTGGTGAGGATCTGGTCGGCCAACGGTCGGGTATCGAACAGCATCTCGCGGTCAATGCCGGCACTGGGGCTGAGCATCAGGTTGCGCACATCATCACCGGCGGCACGCTTGGGGCCCAGGTCGGCGGCCAGCAAGGCGGCGATCAATGCATCCTGTTCGGCGCCGATCCCGCGAATCTGCAGGTTGGCGCGGTTGGTCGCCTCGATCACCCCGCCGGCATGGGCCTGGGCGGCGTCGGCCACGGCAAACGCCTGCTCGGCACGGATCGAACCGCCCGCCAGTTTGATGCGGCAAATCCCGCCATCCAACGCCTGGACAATACGCAGCAACCCCGGACAGGCCGAGGGGCGCAAGGTATTGGACGGTGGTATTGGTTTCACGGGGCTACCGGTTCACGGGTAAAGGCGCGGTATTATGCCTGCTTTGTCCGGCGGCATGAAAAGCCTGCCCGTCGGATGTCGTTCAAGGAATTCATATGTCGCCCTGGCTGACGGTAGTAGGCATCGGTGAAGACGGCTTCAAGGGCCTGGGCAGAAACGCCCGGCACGCCCTGTTGCGCGCCTCGCGCATTATTGGCGGGCAACGCCAGCTGGACTTGTTGCCGGTGTGCATCCGTGGCGAACGCCAGGTGTGGCCCAGCCCGTTTTCCCTGGAGCCGGTGCTGGCCAGGCGTGGTGAAGCGGTGTGCGTGCTGGCCAGCGGCGACCCGATGTTCTATGGCGTGGGTGCGAGCCTGGCGCGGCAGGTGCCGGCCGATGAGCTGCTGATTCTGCCGGCGCCCTCTTCCGTGTCCCTGGCGGCGGCGCGTCTGGGCTGGCCGTTGCAAGAGGTAGTGACGCTGTCGGTGGTTGCCCGGCCGATGGCGGCGCTGAATGCGCATCTGGCCAGCGGCGTGCGTTTGCTGGTGCTGAGCAATGACGGCCAGAGCCCGGCGGCGATTGCCACACAATTGGCCGAGCGCGGGTTTGGCGCAAGTCGCCTGAGTGTGTTTGAACACCTCGGCGGGCCGGATGAGCGCCGCATCGACGGCATCGCCCGGGATTGGCCTGGCGAACCGATTGCCGCGTTGAATCTGCTGGCCATCGACTGCGTGGCCGACGCCAACACAGCGCGCCTGTCACGCCTGGCAGGGCTGCCGGACTCGGCCTTCAGGCACGACGGCCAACTGACCAAGCGCGACGTGCGCGCCATGACCCTCGCCCGCCTCGCGCCGATGCCCGGTGAACTGCTGTGGGACGTGGGCGCGGGCAGCGGCTCCATCGGGATCGAATGGATGCGCGCCCACCCCAGCTGCCGCGCCCTGGCCATCGAGGCCGATGAAGGCCGGCAACTGTTGATCGAACATAACCGTGATGCCCTTGGCGTCCCCGGCCTGCAACTGATTCGCGGCACCGCGCCCCACGCCCTGAACGGGCTGGAAGCGCCGGACGCCATCTTCATCGGCGGCGGCGTCACCCGCGACGGCGTGCTCGACACTTGCTGGCAACACCTGCGCCCGGGCGGCCGGCTGGTGGCCAACGCCGTGACCCTGCAAAGTGAAATGACCCTGATGGCCTGGCGCGAACAACACGGCGGCGAGCTGACCCGCATTCATGTGGCCCAGGCCCAGCCACTGGGGGGCTTTGATACCTGGCGCCAGGCGCTGCCGATCACCCTGCTGGAAGTGATCAAGCCGCTATGAAACGCATCCTGCTGTTGGGCGGCGTGACGGAAGCCCTGGCCATCGCCCGCACACTGGGGCCCGAACATATCTACAGCCTGGCGGGTGTTGGCCGCGTTCCCACCGACCTTACGTGCCAGGTGCGCGTCGGTGGCTATGGCGGCGCGGAAGGTTTGGCGCAGTTCATTCGCGATGAAGGTATCGAGCTGGTGCTGGACGCGACCCATCCGTATGCCGCACAGATCAGCGCCAATGCCGCCCGTGCTGCGGGTGTGTGTGGCATTCCCTGCTGGGCCCTGCGCCGCCCGGCGTGGCAGCCACAGGCGGATGATGACTGGCGCGAAGTCGGTGACTGGGCGGAGTTGATTGAAGCTCTGAAACCCTTCAAGCGACCACTGTTCACGCTGGGCCGTGAACCGTTGCAACACCTCGACGAAATCCCCGCCGAGCAGTTCTGGACGTTGCGCGCACTGGATGTGTACCCCGGCAATGAACGCTGCGAAGTGATCGGCGCCCGTGGGCCGTTTTTGATCGAGGATGAGCGGGCATTGTTTGAGCGACGGCAAATTGATGTGCTGATCAGCAAGAACAGCGGCAGCACGGCTACCGAGCCGAAGCTGGAAGTGGCACGGGAGCGGGGGGTGCCGGTGTTGGTGTTGAGGCGGCCGGTGTTGGTGGCGGTGGATCAGGAGCTTTTGTCGCCCGCAGAAACAATCGAGTTATTGGCAGATTTCATTCGATAGATCAGGATCATCGCCCACCTCTATCAACTCTATTTGTGACTAAAGGGACGGCGATGAATCCACAACATGAACTGCTACACTCCAGAAACAGTTCAAGCCAGACTCAATTCTATTCAGGAGCTGACATGATAGACGTCAAAGAAGCCGTGCAAGTTGCCAAGGCAGCAGCCAATGACTTTCTCGGCCAGGAAACAGTGCTTCAGGACTTGATGCTTGAGGAAGTCGAGTTAAACCCAGGCGACAAAACGTGGGCAATAACACTTGGCTTCAATGTTCCAGCCCCTGATAAATATCAACGATTAGGCGCATCTTTAGCGGGACAAATGTACGCAAGAAAATATAAAATATTCTTCATTGACTCGGAGACTGGCGAGTTCCGCTCCATGAAGATCCGCGAAGTATGATCGAAACATATATCCGGCAATATCGAAGAAAAGGAATCATAGTCGACACCAACCTTCTGCTCTTGGTACTGATCGGAGGCACACCCAGTATTGCAGGCTTCAAAAGAACAAGCGGGTACACCGCCAAAGATTACAAACTTCTGCTTAACGTGATTGATCAATTCGAAAAGCTTATTTCAACTCCTCATATACTTGCGGAAGTCAGCAACCTTACAAACGGGCTTTATGGGAGCAAGCTACACGACTTCTACGCAACATTAAAAAAATCATTATCGACAGTCATTGAGATTCACTGCCCTGCTCTTGATATAAGTTGCGATTATGAGCTGTCGCCCTACGGACTTACCGACGTCGGTATTATCTGTGCAGCCAAAGATAATTATCTAGTTTTGACAGATGACCTAAGAGTCGCTGGATTTGCTCATCAGCACAGCGTAGATGTCGTGAACTTTAATCACATACGGGAAGCAAGCTGGGACGTTTAAAGGCGTCTCACGGGATCATTCCCACACATCAGCGCAGGAACGATCGATCATCGAAGTGTTAAATGCGTTTTCCGCCACCTTCGTGCACCCGATCAGCCAGTAACTCCGCCAGCTCGATCAACTGAGCGACGCCCAACAACTCCTCTCGCTTCGATCCTTCCAGGCTAAACGCCAAGTCGCAACTCAGCGCATTGGCCGAGGCGAGTGTTTCAATGAGGTTGACCAACAGGTCTTCGGTGCTGATTCCGTCGGCTACGGTGAACAGCCGAAAGGGGGGATTGGGGGTAGGTTTAATCATTGTGAAGCTCCTAAGGGATGTGAAGCTGCCACTGATCGCCGCGACGCGATGGAAGGTGGCAGCTGTGCGCAGGTTCGCGGACCGGTCCCTAGGCAACCCGGCATACCCGAAGGTATCCCGCGCACAGCCACCATAGCGCCGCACAGTAGACGATAAAAAAGCGTCAACTGAAAGCAGACGATGGCGCTTAGCGCCTATAGGATCCGGGCCGCGACGCCCGACCACTGAGTTTGCAGTGGTGTTCGGAGACTAGAGATTGAGTTTCCCAAGGACAACCGCCAATCACTGTCGGAAATTTCTGTGGAGGGCCTCCACATTCGAATCGAACACAATCCAAACTGTGGGAGCTGGCTTGCCTGCGATAGCATCACCTCGTTCCAGCAGGAAGACCGAGTCGCCTGTATCGCAAGGTGCAATGACCTCGTAGGAAAGCGCCTCAATCATCGACATCCTTTTGACAACCTCGCTTTAAAAACTGATTCGCCTTACACCCCCCTCCGAACCAGCCGGCTGGTTCAGCCAAAAGCCCTCGCCCTAAGCTCCCCTCCCGCAGTTTTGCACCAGAGTCTGCGATGGGGATGCACTGCTTTTGCGGAGCATCGTGACTTGTCATTCTGTATCCCAAGGAATACGATCCAAGATGATTCACTTCAAGAAATCCAAGCATTTCCTGGAGTGGCTTGATTCGTTAAACAATAAACCGGCCCGTGCACGCGTACTGGCAAGGTTGAATAACGCACAATCAGGCAACTTCGGAGACTGTGAGACAGTAGGAAATGGCGTTTCGGAAATGCGCATCCACTACGGTCCTGGATACCGGGTTTATTTCACTCGTAGAGAGGAGGTGGTTTACCTGTTGTTGATAGGCGGCGATAAATCAACGCAGAAACGCGATATCCAGCGCGCTAAGCAAATTGCAGCAGACTTTGAAAAAAAGGAGTAAGCCATGACTGAATTTACAGACTTCGACATAGCGGAACACCTCAAGACTCCTGAAGATATGGCCGAGTATCTTGAAGCGTGCTTCGAGGAGGATGCCGGTGACGGACTGCTTATTCGTTCAGCCCTCAACAACATCGCCCGCGCCCAAGGCATGACTCAAGTAGCCCGCGACGCAGGCCTCGGACGCGAAAGTTTATATAAAGCCCTCTCCAGCACTGGCAATCCCGAGTTCGCGACTATCATGAAGGTCATGAAAGCGCTCGGCCTGAAGCTGCACGCCACAGCTGGTTGATAGCACTGCGACACCAAACCACACCGCCCCTTTTTACTTATCCTCCCCGATCAGGCTAAATACCCACCTGATCGCTTAACCCTACGGATTGTCCGCCATGGCCCGTCAACGCTTTGCAATTGCCTGGATAGCCTGCCTTGCAGTGCTGTTCAATGCGTTTGCCATGCCGATGGCGAGCGCGATGCAGCAGGCGGATGACCCGGTCAAGCAATTGCTTTGGGGCAGTTTCTGCTCCTCCAATGCCAACAAGCTGACGGCCATTGCCCTGGGCAAGCTGGAGATTCCGGCGCCGCAGCAAGACGATCACTCCACCATGCAGCATTGCTGGTGCTGCTCGGGCTCGGCGCCATTAGTGGCGCTGCCGGGGCATTCACCAACACTGTATTTCGCAAGATTCGACGCGGTGCAAGACCTGCCGCCGCCGTCATTGCAATCCCCCACCCCGCGCCAGCAATGGCCGAGCCTTAACCCCCGCGCCTCTCCAACGGTCTGATTTCTTCGCAAGTGAACTGCGTTTAGAACCGTTCTGGAGAACTGCCATGCTCAAATCTTCCCTGCTTCTGGCTGCGTTGTTGCTGCCGGTGTGTGCTGCTGCCAATGCCGAAGACTTCAAGGTCGGCGAACTGGTGGTCAGCGAACCCTGGTCCCAGGAACTGCCGCCCAATGCGCCGACCGTCGCGGCGTATTTCGTGATTCATAACCAGGGCGAGCATGCGGATCGCTTGCTCAGCGTCGACACGCCCGTGGCCGCCAAGGCCGAACTGCATGAGCATGTGATGCAGGGCGATCTGATGAAGATGCAGCAAGTGACCAGCGTCGCGGTGCCGGCCAAAGGTGACCTGGCGTTCGCGCCCATGGCCTACCACGTGATGCTGCTGGACCTGAAGGACCGCAGCGTTTTGCGCGACGGCCAGCATTTCCCGCTGACCCTGAACTTTGAAAAGGCCGGGCCAGTGAAGGTGGAAGTGTCAGTGCAGAAGCAGCCGCCCATGGCCAGCCACGAACACATGCACGCCCAATAGATAAACCTTGATGGGCGCCCCACGCGCCAGGTTGTCCCCGCACCGCCGTAAGCCTGTAGGCCTTATGCGCGGCAGCTGGATCAGCCTGTTCGCCATGCTGATGATCTTTATCGGTCCGCTGATTTCCCAAGCGATGCCGATGGATCATCACGCCGGCATGTCGATGGAAATGTCCATGGACGCGCCGAGCTGCCATGGCGACGCCAAGCCTGCGACCGATCACCACAAAGCACCCGACGAACACCACGTGCTCTGGGAAAAGTGCGGCTATTGCAGCCTGCTCTTCAGTTGCCCGGCGCTGCCTGGCAGCGTGTCGTTTGTCACCCTCGGCAGCCCGCCGCCCGCCAACGCCCTGACCCCCGCCCCACGCCTGGGCCATGCCCGGCAAACCGTGTTCCCCGGCGCCCGCAGCCGCGCCCCGCCCATCATCGCGTAAGCACCTCACACCGTTACTTCACCCCGGCCGACTTTAGACAGACAGCCGCAGGCTGCTGGCCGTGTTGTTTACGAATGAATGATGGAATTTTTCATGTCCAGGTTTTCTGCTGACACCCGTTTGGGATGTACTCCCGTTTTCGCCGTTCTGTGTGGCGCGCTGCTGGTTCCTCAGGTCCACGCCGACGAGCCTGCCGACCAGAACGAACTGAGCCCGACGGTGATCACCGCCATTGCCCCAAGCTCACCACTGACCGTCGTCACCAACCCGAAAGACCCGCGCCAACCGGTGCCCGCCAGCGATGGCGGCGACTACCTCAAGACCATCCCCGGCTTCGCCCTGGTGCGCAACGGCGGCACCAACGGCGACCCGGTGCTGCGGGGCATGTTCGGCTCACGTCTGAACATCCTCACCAACGGCAGCATGATGCTCGGCGCCTGCCCCGGCCGGATGGATGCGCCCACCTCCTATATCTCACCGGAAACCTACGACAAGCTCACCGTGATCAAAGGCCCGCAAACCGTGCTCTGGGGTCCGGGCGCTTCAGCCGGCACGGTCCTGTTCGAGCGCGAGCCTGAGCAATTCGGCGAGCTGGGCACGCGGGTCAACGCCAGCATCCTGGCGGGCTCCAACGGGCGTTTCGACAAAGTCGTCGACGCAGCAGCCGGCGGGCCGCTGGGTTATGTGCGGGTGATCGGCAACCAGGCCCACGCCGATGACTACAAGGACGGCAACAACGACACCGTCGCCTCGCGCTACGACAAGTGGAACGGCGACGTGGCCGTGGGCTGGACCCCGGACGCCGACACCCTGCTGGAACTCACCGCCGGCCGTGGCGATGGCGAAGCCCGCTACGCCGGGCGTGGCATGGACGGTTCGCAGTTTTTGCGCGAGAGCCTCGGATTGCGCTTCGAGAAATCGAACATCGGCGAGGTGCTGGATAAGGTCGAAGCGCAGGTCTACTACAACTACGCCGACCACGTGATGGACAACTACACCCTGCGCGTCCCGTCGGGCACCGGGATGATGGCCGGGCCCATGGCGGCCAACGTCGACCGCCGCACCCTCGGCGCCCGTATCAAGGCCACCTGGCGCTGGGCCGATGTGCAGTTGATCAGCGGCATTGATGCACAAACCAACGAACACCGCGAACGCAGCGCCATGGGCGTCGACACCTACAAGGACCTGCCCCGCAGCAAGGACGCCAACTTCCACAACTACGGGGTGTTCGGCGAACTGACCTGGTACGCCGCCGACCGCGACCGCCTGATCACCGGCGCCCGCGTCGACCGCGCCTCGGCCAAGGATTTCCGGCAAACCATCAGCTCCGGGATGATGAGCAGCCCCAACCCCACCGCCGGTAAAACCCGCGCCGATACGCTGCCGTCGGGCTTTGTGCGCTACGAGCACGATCTGGCGGACAGCCCTGCCACCCTGTACGCAGGACTTGGGCATTCGGAGCGTTTCCCTGATTACTGGGAGCTGTTTTCTCCCGACACCGGGTCGGTCGGTACCGTGAATGCCTTCGACGGTGTGAAGCCTGAAAAAACCACCCAGCTGGATTTTGGCCTGCAATACAAATCCGCCGATCTCGATGCCTGGGCCTCGGGCTACGTCGGCCAGGTGCGTGATTTCATCCTGTTCGACTACCAGCCGGGAATGATGGGCACCACCTCCCAGGCGCGCAATGTGGACGCGCGAATCATGGGCGGTGAATTGGGCGCAGCCTACAAGCTGACCGCCAACTGGAAGGCCGATGCCACCTTCGCCTACGCCTGGGGCAAGAACACCAGCGACGGCAAACCGCTGCCGCAGATCCCGCCGCTGGATGCGCGCTTCGGGCTCACCTACAGCCAGGACGACTGGAGCGCCGGCGCCTTGTGGCGGGTGGTCGCGGCGCAAAACCGCATCGACCAGAACAAGGGCAACGTGGTGGGCAAGGACTTCGACAAAAGCTCGGGGTTTGGCGTGTTCTCGCTGAACGCGGCGTATCGCATCAACAAGAATTTTAAGGTCAGCACCGGCGTCGACAACCTGTTCGGCAAGGCGTACGCCGAGCACTTGAACCTGGCCGGCAACGCCGGGTTCGGCTACCCGGCCAATGACCCGCAAGCCATCAAGGAACCGGGGCGCACGCTCTGGACCAAGGTGGACATGAGCTTCTAAGCGCATCGCAGGCAAGCCCGCTCCCACAGTTGCAATGCATTCCCTTGTGGGAGCGGGCTTGCCCGCGATGGCGTCCTCGATAACACAAAAAATCCAAGCCTTTGCGGAGCACCCTGATGAACCCACCGAAGATTTCCTTCTACAACCTGGCCTGGCGCTGGCATTTCTACGCCGGGCTGTTTGTCGCGCCGTTCATGGTGCTGCTGGCCCTGACCGGCATCATCTACCTGTTCAAACCCCAACTCGACCCGCTGATGTACGGCAACCTGCTGACCGTGCAAAGCGCCGAACACGCGCTGAGTGCCGACGAGCAACTGCAACGTGCCCAGGCTGCCTATCCACAAGGCAAGATCAGCAAGTACCTGCCACCTGCCGACGCCACCAGCAGCGCGCAATTCGTGATGCACAACGACGGGCGCGAAGTGACTGTATTCGTCGACCCGTATCGCGGCACCGTGCTCGGCGAACAGGACGCCAAGTACAACCTGCAAGCCATCGCCCGCGCGCTGCATGGCGAGTTGATGATCGGCACCGTCGGTGATCGCCTGGTGGAACTGGCCGCCGGCTGGGGCGTGATGCTGGTGATTTCGGGCGCGTATCTGTGGTGGCCGCGAGGCAAGTCGGCGGCGGGCATTCTGTGGCCGCGGCTGGGCAGCCGCGGTCGCTTGTTCTGGCGCGATCTGCACGCGGTCGCCGGTTTCTGGGGCGCGGCGTTCCTGCTGGTGATGCTCCTCAGCGGCATGACCTGGACCGGCTTCTGGGGCAAGCAATACGCCGAGCTGTGGAATAAATTCCCGGCGGCCATGTGGAACAACGTGCCGCAGTCCGACCAGCAGGCCCGCAGCCTCAACACCGCGAGCCAACAAACCGTGCCGTGGGCCATGGAAAACACGCCGATGCCGATGTCTGGCGAGCATGCCGAGCACATGAAGCACGCCGGCATGAGCCAGGGCCCGGCAGCCCCGAGTATCCGCCTGCAACAGGTGGTCGACCTCGCCAACTCACGCAAGGTCGAGCCCGGCTACAGCATCACCTTCCCCACCACTGCCGAAGGCGTGTTCACCCTCGCGGTGTTCGCCAACGACCCGCGCAATGACGCCACCCTGCATGTGGACCAATACTCCGGCAAGGTCCTGGCCGATGTGCGCTGGGAGCACTACAACAGCGTGGCGCGGGTTACCGAATCGGGCGTGATGCTGCACGAAGGCAAGATGTTTGGCGTGGTCAATCAGATCATCGTGCTGCTGATTTGCCTGATGATCCTGCTCAGCGCCGTCAGCGGTGTGGTGATCTGGTGGAAGCGTCGGCCACAGGGCAGCCTGGGGGTTCCACCGTTGCGCCATGACCTGCCGAAATGGAAAACCGCGATGGTAATCATGCTCGGGCTGGCGATTGTCTTTCCGCTGGTGGGCGCCTCGCTGATCGTGGTCTGGGCACTGGATCGCCTGGTGCTTTCACGGTGGTTTGGCCAACGTGAATCTGCCTCAGGTTCAGCGTGAAACAGACGAGATGCCCTACCTAGAGGCGTTATGTAGTCTTACGCGGGCTTTCGCCCACGCCGCACAAAGTGTTATATTGTAACACTTAATGCGTTCCCCCACTCGCCGCGCCCTGCGGCGAGTACCGTCTCGAAGAAGCGATTTATCGTCCGATGAACAAGTACCTTGCGTCCGGCCTGTGCCTGCTCGCCCTGCAAAACACTGCCCAGGCCCTGACGCTTCCCGCCAGTGCCGTCTCCGCCCCCGCTGTCGACGACGAGCGCGTCGACCTGAACACCCCGACCACGGCAGGTTCACGCCTGAACCTCACGGCCCTGCAAACCCCGGGCAGCGTTGAAAGCCAGACCGGCAAGCAGATTCGCGCACGGGGCGATGCCACGGTGCAGGACGCGATTTCCCGGGCCACCGGCATCAGCCGCACCGGCACGCCGGGCGACGGTGGTACCTCGTTGTCGGCACGCGGGTTCACCGGCCAGAGCTCGGTGCTGCAGTTGTACGACGGCGCGCGCATGTTCGATGGCGCGGGCACTTCCACCTTCCCGGTGGACACCTGGTCCGTTGAGCGGGTGGACGTACTGCGCGGCCCGGCCTCGGTGATGTACGGCCAGGGCGCCACCGGCGCGGTGATCAACACCATCGCGAAGAAACCCTTCGAGGGCGAGATCGAAAACCATATCCGCCTGGGCTACGGTTCTTATGACCGCCAGCAGCAAGCCCTCGACAGCGGCGGCTCGCTGACCGACACCCTGAGCTATCGCCTGAACATCAACCGCCTGCGCAGCAACGGTTTCATCGACCGCGGCGAGTCCGGCAGCGACTTCGTCAGCGGTGCCCTGCGCTGGCAGGCGGCGGATAACCTGAGCTTCACCCTGGCCTCCGACTACGGCGACCAGACCCCGCAAAACGACTACGGCACACCGCTGATCAACGGCCAGTTGCACAAGGGCCTGCGGGACAAGAACTACAACGTCAGCAACGATATCCAGCACTACAACGACCAGTGGACGCGCCTGACCAGCGAGTGGCAGATCAACGACAACGTCACCGCCACCAACGAACTGTCCTACCTGAAAAACCAGCGGCGCTGGCAGAACGCCGAGAGCTACAACTACGTCGACGGCGGCCTGGTGCGCCAGAGCTACCTGGGCATCAAGCACAACCAGGAACAGGTGGGCGACCGCCAGACCTTCACTTTCAAGCACACGCTGTTCGGCCTCGACAGCCAGACGGTGACGGGGGTGGAGTACAACCGCATTCGCTTCCGCCTGGCCAGCAACTCGCCGTTCGATGACCTGACGAACGCCGGCCAACCGGTGGACATCAACCACCCGGTACCGCAGCCGTTTGAAAGCGCCAGCCCCTTCATTCCGCAGTCCGTCAGCACCACCAAACAGCTGGCTGCGTTCGCCGAAAACCGCCTGCAACTGACCGATAAACTGTCGCTGATCACCGGCGTGCGCCGCGATTACCTGCACATCGACAGTGACTCCCTGGTGGATGGCAGCGACGCCAACAAGACCTTTACCGGCAACAACTGGAAAGCCGGCCTGGTCTACGCGATCACCCCGGACACCTCGGTCTACGGCCAGTACGCCACCAGCACCGACGGCGTCGGCAGCCTGATCACCCTGAGCCCGAGCCAGCAGCAGTTCGGCCTGTCCACCGCCAAGCAAACCGAGATCGGCCTCAAGCAGGCGTTCTGGGATTCCCGTGGTGAATGGACCCTGGCGGCCTACCACATCGTCAAAAAGAAACTGTTGGTGAGCATCCCAGGCACCACCCTCAAGGAACAAGTCGGCCAGCAATCCTCCAACGGCCTGGAAGCCAGCCTCGACCTGCAACTGCCCGATGCCTGGCAACTGCAAGCCAACGCTGCGATCGTGCGGGCGCAGTACGACGACTTCTCCGAAGTGGTCAACGGCCAGTCCGTGTCCCGCGACGGCAACCGCCCCACCGACGTGCCGCGCCGCACCGCCAACCTGTGGCTGAGCAAGGCCATCACTGACGACGTGCGTGCCGGTGCGGGTGTGCGTTATGTAGACTCGCGTTTCGCCAACACCGCCAACACCAGCGAAGTGCCGAGCTACACCGTGGTCGACGCCAGCGTTTCATGGAAAGCCATGCGCAACACGACATTGGGCCTGCAATTGAATAACCTGTTCGACCGCACTTACGCCGTCAGCCAATACAACGACGGCCAGCAATGGATCCTGGGCGAGCCGCGCTCGTTCTTCGTGACGGCGGACTACACCTTCTAACTGAACGCAACACTGTCCAAATGTGGGAGCGGGCTTGCTCGCGAATGCGGTGTGTCAGGCACTGTATCTGTTACTGATCCACCGCTTTCGCGAGCAAGCCCGCTCCCACATTTGTCCTGTGTTGGACCTGAGAGTAAAGATGACCTCACTCAACCTCACCGCCCTCGCCTGGACCCCACCAGGCCACGAGCACTGTCATCACCAGTTCCAACTGCGTGACGCCAGCCTGCACGTGAACGCCGGTGAGTTCGTCGGGCTGATCGGGCCCAACGGCAGCGGCAAGACCAGCCTGCTGCGCTGCGCCTATCGGTTCAGCAAACCGGCTGACGGTGAGGTGCTGCTGGAACACCAGAACGTCTGGAAGCAATCCTCGAAGTGGTGCGCGCAACGCATTGCCGTGGTGCTCCAGGAGTTTCCCGACGCCTTCGGCCTGCGGGTGGATGAAGTGGTCGCCATGGGCCGCACACCGCACAAGGGCCTGTTCGACAGCGATACGCTTGAAGACCAGAACCTGATCCGCCAGGCCCTCGAATCCGTCGGCCTGCTGGGCTTTGAAGACCACGCCTTCGCCACCCTCTCGGGCGGAGAAAAGCAGCGGGTGATCCTCGCCCGCGCCCTGGCCCAGCAACCGCAACTGCTGATCCTCGACGAACCGACCAACCACCTCGACCCGCGCTACCAGTTGCAATTGCTGCAACTGGTCAAGCGCCTGAACATCGGCACCCTCGCCAGCATTCATGACCTGAACCTGGCCGCGGCGTTCTGCGATCGGCTGTATGTGATCAACCACGGGCGCATCGTCGCCAGCGGCACACCTCACGAAGTGCTGACCGCCGAATTGCTGCGCGAAGTGTTCGGCGTTGAAGCATTGATCGACACTCACCCCTTGTCCGGCTACCCCCGAATCACCTGGATAACCCAACCATGATCCTGCGCTCCCTGCTGTCTCTCGCGTTGCTGCTCGGCACTTCCCAAGCGTTCGCCGAAGCGACCCATTACCCGCTGAAAATCCAGAGCTGCAACCGCGAAGTGACCTTCGCCGAGGCACCAAAACACGCGGTCAGCCACGACATCAACATGACCCAGATGATGCTCGCCCTGGGCCTCAAGTCGCACATGGCCGGCTACAGCGGCGTGACCGGCTGGAAGTCGGTCACCCCGGAAATGGCGCAGATTCTCGACGGCCTGCCGGAACTGGCGAGCAAATACCCGTCGGTGGAAACCCTGCTCAACGCCAACGTCGACTTCTTCTTCGCCGGCTGGGACTACGGCATGCGCGTCGGTGGCGACCTCACCCCGCAAACCCTGCAACCGTTGGGCATCAACGTCTACGAGCTGACCGAGTCCTGTGCCTTCGTGATGAAGCGCCCGGCGGCCACACTGGAAGACACCTATAACGACCTGCGCAACCTGGGCAAGATCTTCGACGTGCAGGACCGCGCCAATGCACTGATCGCGCAGATGCAGGCACAGGTCGCCCAAGTGCAGGAAAACCTGCCGGCCGACAAGCCCCGCGTGTTCCTCTACGACAGCGGCGAAGACCGCGCCATGACCTCCGGCCGCCTGGGCATGCCCCAGGCGCTGATCGACGCCGCCGGTGGGCGCAACATTCTCGATGACGTGGACGCCAGCTGGACCCGGGTCAACTGGGAAACCGTGGTGGAGCGCAACCCGCAGGTCATCGTGATCGTCGACTACAGCGAAATCACCGCCGAGCAAAAAGAGCAGTTCCTGCTGAACAACCCGGCGCTGCAATCGGTGGACGCGATCAAGAACCAGCGCTTTATCGTGATCCCCTACGTGCAAGCCACGCCGGGCATCGACAACGTGCTGGCGGTTGAAACCCTGGCCAAGGGGTTTCACGGCGAATGATCACCCGTCGCTATGCCCTGCTGCTGAGTGCCCTCGGCGCGTTGTTGCTGATCTCATGTGTGGTCTCGCTGGGGTTCGGCTCGGCGCGGGTACCGGTGGACGTGGTGTGGCGGATCCTGCTGCATAAAGCCTTCGGCGTTGGCGAGGTGGACTGGAGCGCGGGGCAGGAACATATCGTGTGGCTGATCCGCGTGCCGCGCATGTTGCTCGGTGCCCTGGTGGGCGCCGGGCTGGCGTTGATCGGCGCGGTGTTGCAGGCGGTAACGCGCAACCCGCTGGCGGATCCGCACCTGCTGGGCGTGACTTCCGGCGCCACCCTCGGTGCGGTGATCGTGGTGCTGCATGTGGGTGAAGTGATCGGCTTGCTGACCCTGCCCATCGCGGCGTTCATCGGTGCGTTGCTGAGCATGATCGTGGTGCTGGCGGTGGCCAGTCGCAACGGTCGGCTGGAGAGCGACCGCCTGCTGCTGTGCGGGGTGGCGGTGTCGTTCGTGATGATGGCGGTGGCGAATTTGCTGCTGTTCATGGGCGACCATCGCGCCGCCTCGGCGGTGATGTTCTGGATGCTCGGCGGCCTGGGGTTGGCGCGCTGGGAACTGCTGGCCATTCCCTTCGCCACCGTGTTGCTGGGGCTGGTGTTGCTGCTGGGGATGGCTCGCCCGTTGAACGCGCTGATGGCCGGCGAACAGACCGCCGTGACCCTGGGCCTGAACGCGCGCAATGTGCGGCTCAAGGTGTTCCTGATCGCCTCGCTGATGACCGGCGTGCTGGTGTCCATCAGCGGCTCCATCGGCTTTGTCGGGCTGATGGTGCCGCACATTGCCCGGCGCCTTGTAGGTGCCGAACACCGGCGTTTGCTGCCGGTGTGCGTGCTGTTGGGCAGTGTGTTCCTGGTGTGGGTGGATGTGGCGGCCCGCACGATGATTGCCCCCGAAGACCTGCCCATCGGCGTGGCCACGGCGGCCATTGGCGGGTTGTTTTTTATCGGGCTGATGCGGCGGCGTTAAACCCCCTGGTCGGCCTGCTTGAATGCATGCAACAAGCGCCGCGCCACCTGGCTGCGGGGTTGCCAGAAGCGATCGGTTTCCAGGATGGTCAGCTTGCCAGAGGTCGCCAACCGGCGGATCACCTCGCTGGGCTTGACCTTCACCACACCCGTGTCTTCGTCGATCCAGTCATCGCGCAGCAACTGGCTTTCGTCCGCGTGATAGCTGGGCTCATACACAATCAACGCGCCGTGCACCGGGGTGAAGTAGTAACGCGCCCCCGCGATCTTGTCCTGGCGCAGCATCTCGATGAACCCGCGGATTTCCTTCTGGGCAATGAAGTTGTGGGCCAGGCCTTCTTCGTAGCGATCCGCCAGATGCTGGCGCTCGGTGTCGAGCTTGAACAACTGCTGGACGCCCATCACCTTGTAGCCCGCCGGGTAGCGGGTCGATGTGCTGGGGTAGCCGAGGTTCATGATGCCTTCGAACAATGCCTTGTAGGCCGGTGTGTCCGGCCGCAGTCCCACGGCCACCGAGGGGCCCGGGTCTGCCACCGGTTGCACGGCGATGAACGTGTCGCTGTCGCCGTTGCCCAGCACCGCTCCCAGCCGCGCCTGGTGCTCCAGCGGCACAACCTGTTGCCATACCTGGCGCGCGGCATCGTCCGGGTGGGCGCACAACGGGCCCAGGGCCATGCGGGTATCGCGCACTGCCAGTGTCGTGGCCAGGCGCTTTATCCGGGGCAACAAGGCATCCCAGAACGGGCTGCTGTCGAGTACCCGCAGCTCGCCGGACTCCACCAGTTTCAACACATGGCTGTCGATGCTGCCACGACTGTTGAGGTGTTTCAGATACGCCGCCTGCCGGCGGCTGGAATCCCAGTCCGGGTCGATCCTCACCGCCTGGTACCGAAACAGTGAGCCGTCGGCACACGACACATGCAACGCCAGGAACCGCTCACTCTGTGCCACCCGCAAAAAGCTCAGCGCCGCCAGCACCACGGCCGGAGCCATCAGTTGCGCGTAGCCTTCGGCCTGGGGCAACTCGGGCGCAGCGCGATGCGGCAGCCTCAGATACAGACCTTGCAGGCTGTACCCGCTCGGCAACTGCCCGCGCAGGAACGCCCGGTCGAGGGCAAAGCCCAGGTCGTCGCCCTTGACCGGTGCGCAGGCGACAAAATGCCCATTGTCGGAGGACTTGAGAATCACGCCAAAACTCAAATCGGCGCGCCCCTGGGCGTATTGATGACCATGGCGTGCCGCGTCGTCAGCATGCTTGAACACCGGGCCCAGCTGCCGATCCGCCACGGCATGGACCGCCGCCTGCGGTGCAACGTAGGCCAGGCCGGGCATCCAGCCCGGCAGCACACGCTGGGCAGTGCCCCACAACGGGCCGCCCTCCAGTACTTGCAAAGTCCCCACCCGCGCCAGCTGATTGACCAGCTCGGTGGGGCTCTTGCGGCCGCCGCGCATCTGCTGCTCGACGGCATTGCTGTAAGGGTCGTGCAGCGCCAGGCTGTTGGGGGCCAGGGAGGTTTCCAGGTGGCTGAGCAACTGCGTCGCTTCGTTGCGCCGGGCCGAATCCAGCAAGCTGCGCTCGGCGTCCTGGGTACTGAAACCGATAAGTGAGCCGTCGGGCGTCAGCAGGTATTCGTGGGTCCACAGGTGACCCGACTTCAGGGCGGTCTCCAGTACTTTGGTCGAGAACAGGTTTTGATACACCGCGTTTTCTTCAGAGGGTAACCAGAACTCCAGCACCCGGGCGACACGTGACCGGTAACGCGCGACCATTTTCCAACCAGGGGCCAGCAGCGCCTGGCTGACGTCCAGGCCCGGCAGGATGACGTTCGGGTCGAAGTCTTCACTCAACACCGGCACCGCCAGGGTCGCGACAAACTTGCCGTTGCGCTGCAACACCAGCCCGCCTTGCAACGTGTCGCGCTGTGTGCCCAGCTGTTGGTGGGCGTAACGCACCGCATCGGCCTGGTTGCTGAACAGCGGGCTCAATGGGCGACGCATAAAGTTGGCGAAGGCGGTCCATGGGGCCTGGCTGACATCCAGCTTACCCGCCAACGCCCAGCATTCGCTCGGCACCAAAACGCTCAACCAGCTCAACTTCGCCACTTCGTTGACAAACCCGACCGCCGAGAGCTGCCCGCTGGCCATCAAGGTCTGCACGTCTTCATAGACCCCCGACGGCTGGCGGACCGGGTTGAACAGCGTCGATGCCACCGGCGTTTGTACCTGCAGCAGCGCCTGGTCCAGTGTCGAGATAAACACCGGCAAGCCCGTCAGTGCGCCTGTCTCCCGTTGGCGCTTGGCCTCGACGGTGGCACTGGCCAGATCCCCGGCCGAAATAAAATGCTGCGCCAGCCAGTGTTCGGCGGTGGTCAGCCCCTGTGGCATCCAGTTGCGCCGGTAAACCAAGGCGTGCAGTTGATAACCCGCGGGGTAAATGAACTCGCCTTCGTCATCCACGGCAAACACGGCGCTCAAGGCGAACAGCCCGGCCCTATCCCAGGCGGGTACAAGCTCGGAGCAGACAAAGGCGTCCTGATCGCGATGCTTGAGCATGAAACCGAAACCGGTTTGCGTCGGTGCTTCATGGTCCAGGCGCGTGTGCAGTGCCCGAGCCGCGTCAGCGGCACTGGCGCAGACCGGGCCATAGGCAATCTGCTCCGGACGTTCGCGCCGGGGTATCGGCAGGCGTGGCCGCCAGTGTTCGGCGATCAGCCCCGGCGCGCCCCACAACGGGTTGGCCTGCACCACCCGCACGCTGCCGGCCGCCGCCACCTGGCTGATCCACTCCCGCGCCGTCAGCGTGCCGCTGGCCAGGTTGAGGGCCGTTGGGCTGCGATGGGGCAAGGGGTCGAGCGCCTTGAACAGGTTCGCCTGGGCGGCAGAGTCGATCAGGTCATACGCCAGCAAACAATCTTCGGCGCCCGACAGGTAGGCCACGGACACCTGTTGGCGATTGCGGATCAGCGTGTGCACGTCCAGGGCGCTGAACATCTGCGCCTCCAGGCAGGCATCGTCCCGCGACCAGCCCGGGCGCTGCAGGCGCTCGGGTTCCAGCAACGAAACCCCGCGGCTGGAACCGTACACGGCCTTCAGCATGTGACCGGGCGGGAGCAGTGAGCGGCCCTTGACGTCCTGAGGGTAGACAACGCCCAGGGCAAAGCGCCCGGCGTCGCTGGCCGGCAATGGCTCAGTGGCCACGTAGAGACCGTCCGGGCGCTGCAGGATATAGCCGCAGTATTCGCCCTCACGCCAGCTGCCGATTTGCCCGTGGGCATAGCGTGCCGCGTCTTCTACCTGGAGAAACCCGCGGCTCAGTTGCGGGCGGGGTGCCAGTGCGTAAGGTCGCCAGGTGTCGGCGACCAGCCCCGGCACATCCCACAACGTGCCCGGTTGCAACACCGACAGCGCCCCGGCGGCGGCGACCTTTTGGATCATCTCGTGGGGCGTCACGGTGGCGGCCCGCAGTTCATCCCCCAGCCCGTTGTCCGTCACCCGGCCATCGGGCAGCACCTGGTAGAGCTGGCTTTCTTCGGCCGAGCCGGAGGCGTCATAGGCCAACTGAGCGCCGTCCGCCGTGCTGAGGTAGAAGGCCAGATTGCTCTCGGGGTGGATGCGCAGCGCGGCAATCCCCTGGGCAAAATCCGTGGTGTCGATAAAGCCCTCGTACAACCAGGGTTCGGCGCCGATGCCGGTGGCGTCCGGTGCGCTGCGACAGTACCAGCCACGCAGGGCGAAGCCGGGCGGCAGGCTGGCATTGCCAAAAACATTCGCCAACACGAAAAGGGTTTTGCCGGCGGGTATCGGTGCGCAAGGCTCGCTGACCACATACTGCTCTGCACTCGAGTGCTTGAGGATGCAACCGACTCGCCGGCCATCCGCCGTTGCCTGCATGCGGTCATGGGCATAACGGGCGGCGGTTGCCAGGTCAGTGAAAACCCAGCTCAGCGGCGTATCAATGGGGGCTGCTGCGGCGAAAGGCGTTTCGGGTTCCCAGGTGGCCGGGACCCGGCCCTGGACGTTGTACCAGGTCTCATCCGCCAGCAGCACCGTCAACTCACCGAGTTTTACCAGCTCTTTGATCAACCCTTCACGCGTGCCGTCAAAACCTTGTACGCGGGCCACTCCCTGGCCATCGCGTTCAACTTGTGCCAGGTACTCGCCGAATTCACGCTCGGCCCGAGAGCCGCTGACAGCGTATTTGATCAACGTACCGTTTGTTCCGCTGGTGTAAAGCACCTTGATCTGATCGGAAAAAACCAGCGTCATGTCGATTGCTTGAGTCGACGGTGTACTGATCAGGAACGCCAGCTGTCGCGAGGTTTTTTGAGGATAGTTGGCACGCACCTCGGCCAGGTCGTAGACAGCTCGATTGAACTCGCCAACCATTTGGTGCCCTTCAAGCTCGACCCGCGTCAGAGCGTTGTCGGTGGGCAATGCCCCACCCCACAACGATAGCCACTTTTCAGGGTTTGACAGACTGGAGGCCACAAACAGCCCATCGCTGCGCTTGAAGATGTAAGCCTGGAGAAAAGAGCCGTGGGGTGAACCCACCTTGTAATGCAGGTAGCGTGCGACATCATCGGCAGTGACGAAGGCAGGGCTCAGCGACGCATGGACTTTCGCGAAGGCCCTCCATTGCGGTCCTACCACTCCGGCCTTGTCCCACACCCGTCCGGGCTCAACCACCGTCAGCGTGCCCACGGCAGCCACTTGCCGGACAAACTCGGAAGGGCTCAAGGTAGCGTCCTTCAAGCGTCCGTCGAGATCCGCGCCGCGATTGGCGAACAGCTGGGACTGCGCCTGCGAGCCGGTGCAGTGATACATCAGCAGCGCGCCGTCGTTAGCGCGCAAGTAAAAGTGCAAGCCCAGGTCGTCGGTCCCCGCCATCATCACCACGGCAGCCAACGCGGAAGCCGTGAAGAAGTTTTCCGCCAGCCACGACTCTTTCGCCACGGTCGGTTTCGCTTGCGGTGATAGGGAGCAGTAAATACCGAAGGTCAAAAACTCACTGTCCGCCTTGTGCACTTTTGGCAGTGACAACTTGCCACTGGTCAGCGCAAACGCTGCCTTGAGTTCATCCGACGGAAATTCGGCCACGTACTGGTTCGACGCGCTTTTGTACAGGTAGCCAAAGAGACTCTCCTGCCGTGCAAACCCCAGCGGCGGCAAGACTGATCGCACCGCGTCCTGCCACCGGCGGCTGACTTGGCTGGCGAGAGGCGCCAGTGCGTCCTGCCCGATTTGCGACAGGGTTTGATTGAGGGTCCACGGCGCCAGCAGTTGGCCAGGCTTTCCACCCAGCTCGGCGTTGGCAACGATGACCCGCAGGTAGCCGGCCCTGGCCGTCTCATTGATAAAGGCGATGTAGTCGTCGAAATCGGCCGCAGGCTTGGCCGCCATCAACTGGTTCAAGAAGCTGGCCTCAGTCGCAGAGCCGCTGCTTTCATACTGGATGAGCGAGCCATAGAACCCGGACAAGTAGTAACGGGTGCACAGCATGCGCACCTGGATGATGATGCGCAGGATATTGATGGGGAAAAAGCTGCGATCCAGGCGGCGCTGCGCGCCTGTCCAGTGCTGTATCTGCGCGGAGCGTCGGGTGCCATCCTCGCCGCGCGAACTGTACAGGGCGTGAACGCTGTGGCCCTCGTACGCCAGGAAATTCCTGTTGGCATCGACCTTGAGCAGGTCGCTCTGGAAATCGAATGCAGTGGCGGTGCCGGCCACCGGCACGCTTGGCAGGTACATCCCGTCATCACGCTTGAAAACCAGCCCGCCAAATACCGTCTCGCGCCGGTTGCCGATCTGTTGATGCGCCCAATGGGCGGCATCGTGATCGGTGACGAATGCCGGCCCCAGATGGGGAACCGGCCTGCGCGTGCTCGCCGCTTGATCGTCTTGAATGTGAGTACTGTCCATGTTCATCGTCACTTGAGTGAAGTTAAGAAAACTGGCGCTGCCCCTGGGTTGCCGGGGGCACCAGGCAGGCTTCACTTTCAAGGGTTTGGCTGGACGCAGGCATTAGATAGTTAAGGCTCGGGGCGCCAGGCACCATCAGGGTGCGCCTGCACGCACAGCCTGCGTTGATTGGCGCCGCATTGGTGCATCGCCCACCCCCACAGCCCGGTCACGGCTCGCGCGCACCACGATTGCGCGCCCCGGCACAGCCTTTGCAATCACTCCCTCATCACATCATTGAGTCATGGAGATTGCACAATGAAGCGTCGCAGCTTGATCAAGGCTTTCACACTGTCGGCATCCATCGCCGCGATGGGCATGACCTGGACGGTACAGGCCGCCGAGACCATCAAGGTCGGCATCCTGCACTCGCTGTCCGGGACCATGGCGATCTCCGAGACCTCGCTCAAAGACATGGCGCTGATGACCATCGACGAGATCAACGCCAAGGGCGGCGTGAACGGCAAGATGCTCGAACCGGTAGTGGTGGACCCGGCTTCCAACTGGCCGCTGTTCGCTGAAAAGGGCCGCCAGTTGCTGACCCAGGACAAGGTCGCCGTGGTGTTCGGTTGCTGGACCTCGGTGTCGCGCAAATCGGTATTGCCGGTGTTCGAAGAACTCAACGGCCTGCTGTTCTACCCGGTGCAATACGAAGGCGAAGAGATGTCGCCGAACGTGTTCTATACCGGTGCGGCACCGAACCAGCAGGCGATCCCGGCGGTGGAATACCTGATGAGCGAAGAAGGCGGCGGCGCCAAGCGCTTCTTCCTGCTGGGCACCGACTACGTGTACCCGCGCACCACCAACAAGATCCTGCGTTCGTTCCTGCACTCCAAAGGCGTAGCGGATAAAGACATCGAAGAGGTCTACACCCCGTTCGGCCACAGCGATTACCAGACCATCGTGGCCAACATCAAAAAATTCTCCGCCGGTGGCAAGACCGCGGTGATCTCCACCGTGAACGGCGACTCCAACGTGCCGTTCTACAAAGAGCTGGCCAACCAGGGCCTGAAGGCTACCGACGTACCGGTCGTCGCCTTCTCCGTGGGTGAAGAAGAACTGCGCGGCATCGACACCAAGCCGCTGGTGGGCAACCTCGCCGCCTGGAACTACTTCCAGTCGGTGGAGAACCCGGTGAACAAGAAATTCGTCGCAGACTGGAAAGCCTACGCCAAGGCCCACAACCTGCCGGGCGCGGACAAAGCCGTGACCAACGACCCGATGGAAGCCACCTACGTGGGCATCCACATGTGGGCGCAGGCGGTGGAGAAAGCCAAGTCCACCGACGTCGACAAAGTGCGTGAAGCCATGGCCGGGCAGACCTTTGCCGCGCCGTCCGGCTTCACCCTGACCATGGACAAGACCAACCACCACCTGCACAAGCCGGTGATGATCGGCGAGATCCAGTCTGACGGGCAGTTCTCGGTGGTGTGGCAGACCCAGGAGCCGATTCGTGCCCAGCCGTGGAGCCCGTACATTCCGGGGAATGACAAGAAGCCGGATTACGCCGTCAAGAGCAACTAAGACCGACTCGGTCTAAATGTGGGAGCGGGCTTGCTCGCGAAAGCGGTGTGTCAGTCGACGCATCCGAAACTGAGCCAGCGCTTTCGCGAGCAAGCCCGCTCCCACATTGTCCGTGCATGATCAGGACATTTTGTATGCCCACTGCCCTATACCGCTTCATCCTCGCCGCCCTGCTGTTGCTGCCCCTCGCCGCACACGCCAGCGACGCCGAAGACTTCATCAACGCCAACCCGATGCAACAAGCCAAGCTGCTCCAGGACTGGGCCGCCCAGCCCGACCCGGCGCGCATCGAGCTGGTGGACGCCCTGCAACAAGGCCAGATCAGCGTCAACGGCGAAACCAAGACCGTACGCCTGAACAACCGCCTGCGCGGCCTGATCGACAACGTGCAAGCCAGCCAGGAATTGCTCGCTGCCGACCCCAAGGTGCGCCTTGCCGCCGCCCAGACTCTGCAAAAAAGTGCACAACCTGCGCAGCTGAAATTCCTCGACCAGCAACTCGCCGGCGAAACCAATGATGACGTACACACAGCCCTCAGTCTCGCCCTGGCCAACCTGCAACTGGTAGATCCCGACCCGGCCGTGCGCCTGGCCGCCGTGCGCTTGCTCGGCGGCACCGGCGACCCGCTGGCCCGCACTCGCCTGGAAGCCCTGCTCGCCCCCGGCGTCGAAGCCGACGCCACGGTGCACACCGCCGCCGAGACCAGCCTGGCCCAGGTCAAACGCAAACTGATGGTGGGCGAGATTCTCGGCCAGGCCTTCAGCGGCATGTCCCTGGGCTCGATCCTGCTGCTGGCGGCGCTCGGCCTGGCGATCACCTTCGGCCTGCTCGGGGTGATCAACATGGCCCACGGCGAGATGCTGATGCTCGGCGCCTACTCCACCTATGTGGTGCAGTTGCTGATGCAGCGCTACGTGCCCCAGGCCATCGAGTTCTACCCGCTGATCGCGCTGCCGGTGGCGTTTTTTGTCACCGCCGCCATCGGCATGGCCCTGGAGCGCACGGTGATTCGTCACCTCTACGGCCGCCCGCTGGAAACCCTGCTCGCCACCTGGGGCATCAGCCTGATGCTGATCCAACTGGTGCGCCTGGTGTTCGGTGCGCAGAACGTTGAAGTGGCCAACCCCGAGTGGCTGTCCGGGGGAATCCAGGTGCTGCCCAACCTGGTGCTGCCGTACAACCGCATCGTGATCATCGCCTTCGCGCTGTTCGTGGTGGTGCTGACCTGGCTGCTGCTGAACAAGACGCGCCTGGGCCTCAACGTGCGGGCCGTCACCCAGAACCGCAACATGGCCGCCTGCTGCGGCGTGCCCACCGGACGCGTGGACATGCTCGCCTTTGGCCTCGGCTCCGGCATAGCGGGCCTCGGTGGCGTGGCCCTGAGCCAGATCGGCAACGTCGGCCCGGACCTCGGCCAGAGCTACATCATCGACTCGTTCCTGGTGGTGGTACTCGGCGGTGTCGGCCAGTTGGCCGGTAGCGTCATGGCCGCCTTCGGCCTGGGGATAGCCAACAAGATTCTTGAACCGCAGATCGGTGCCGTGCTCGGCAAGATCCTGATCCTCGCGCTGATCATTCTGTTCATCCAGAAACGCCCGCAAGGACTCTTCGCACTGAAAGGACGGGTGATCGACTGATGAACCAGCCATTGATGCTTACGGCCGCGCAAAAGGCCGGCCCCAAGGTGACTGTCGCGGTCGGTGCAGTGGTGCTGATCCTGCTGCTGGCGCTGCCGTTGTTCTCGCTGTTGTCACCGGAAAATCCGCTGCACGTTTCCGCCTATACCCTGACGTTGGTGGGCAAGATTCTGTGCTATGCCATCGTCGCCCTGGCGCTGGACCTGGTGTGGGGTTATGCCGGGATGTTGTCCCTCGGCCACGGCCTGTTCTTTGCGCTGGGCGGTTATGCCATGGGCATGTACCTGATGCGCCAGGCGTCCGGCGATGAGCTGCCGGCGTTCATGACCTTTTTGTCGTGGACCGAGTTGCCGTGGTACTGGACCGGCACCAGCCACTTCCTCTGGGCAATGTGCCTGGTGGTGTTGGCGCCGGGATTGCTGGCGCTGGTGTTCGGGTTCTTCGCCTTCCGCTCACGGATCAAGGGCGTGTACTTCTCGATCATGACCCAGGCCCTGACCTTCGCCGGGATGCTGTTGTTCTTCCGCAACGAGACCGGGTTCGGCGGCAATAACGGCTTTACCAATTTCCGCAGCATCCTCGGGTTTGGCATCACCGAGCCGGGCACGCGAGCGGCGCTGTTTGTGGCCACCGTGGTGTTGTTGGTGGCGAGCCTGTTCATCGGCTGGCGCCTGGCCCAGAGCAAGTTCGGCCGGGTACTGACAGCGCTGCGGGATGCGGAAAATCGCCTGATGTTCTGCGGCTACGACCCGCGTGGCTTCAAGCTGTTCGTGTGGGTGTTGAGCGCGGTGCTGTGTGGTTTGGCGGGCGCGTTGTATGTGCCGCAAGTGGGCATCATCAACCCCAGCGAAATGTCGCCGACCAACTCCATCGAGGCCGCTGTGTGGGTGGCCCTCGGCGGGCGTGGAACCTTGATCGGCCCGCTGCTGGGCGCCGGTGTGGTCAACGGCATGAAGAGCTGGTTCACCGTGGCGTTTCCTGAGTATTGGCTGTTCTTCCTCGGTGCGCTGTTCATCATCGTCACCCTGTACTTGCCCAAGGGTGTGATTGGCCTGCTGAAGAAAAGGGGCGACCAATGAGGATCACAGCGACGGCCGAATTTATGCTCGAACCTATCCTTGAACCCAATAAAGACCAGGGCAGCGCCCGCGATGCCATTGGCCTCGGCCAGGCTGCCGGCAAAGGCCTGAACACCCGCCACGGCACGATCCTGACCCTGGAAGACATCAGCGTCAGCTTCGACGGCTTCAAGGCGTTGAACGACTTGAACCTGTACATCGGCGTCGGCGAATTGCGCTGCATCATCGGCCCCAACGGCGCGGGCAAGACCACGCTGATGGACGTGATCACCGGCAAGACCCGGCCCAGCCACGGCAAGGCCTGGTTCGGCGAAACCCTCGACCTGACGAGCATGAGCGAAGTGCAGATCGCCCAGGCCGGCATCGGTCGCAAGTTCCAGAAGCCCACGGTATTCGAAGCCCTCAGCGTGTTTGAAAACCTGGAGCTGGCGCAGAAGACCGACAAATCGGTGTGGGCCAGCCTGCGGGCGCGCTTGAGTGGTGAGCAGAAAGACCGCATCAGCGAAGTACTCGACACCATCCGACTCACCGCTTCAGTCAATCGCCCGGCCGGCTTGCTGTCCCACGGCCAGAAACAGTTCCTGGAAATCGGCATGTTGCTGATGCAGGACCCGCAACTGTTGCTGCTGGATGAACCGGTGGCGGGCATGACCGATGCCGAAACCGAGTTCACCGCCGAGCTGTTCAAGCGCCTGGCGGGCAAGCATTCGCTGATGGTGGTGGAACACGACATGGGCTTTGTCGGCTCGATTGCCGACCACGTGACGGTGTTGCACCAGGGCAGCGTGCTGGCCGAAGGGTCGCTGGAACAGGTGCAGGAAAATGAGCGGGTGATCGAGGTTTACCTCGGCCGCTGAACCTGATCGTTCCCACGCTCCGCGTGGGAACGATCATTAAGGGGAACTGAACATGCTGCAAGTCGACAAGCTGCACCAGTACTACGGCGGTAGCCACATCCTGCGCGGGCTTTCCTTTGAGGTAAAAGTCGGCGAAGTCACCTGCCTGCTGGGCCGCAACGGCGTGGGCAAGACCACCTTGCTCAAGTGCCTGATGGGTTTGCTGCCGGCCAAGGAAGGTGCGGTGAACTGGGAAGGCCGCGCCATTACCGGCTTCAAGCCGCACCAGCGGGTGCACGCCGGTATCGCTTACGTGCCCCAGGGCCGGGAGATTTTTGGCCGCCTGACAGTGGAAGAAAACCTGCTGATGGGCCTGTCACGCTTCCCCGGCTCCGAAGCCAAGGAAGTGCCCGCCTTCATCTACGAGCTGTTCCCGGTGCTGCTGCAAATGAAGCAACGCCGGGGTGGTGACTTGTCCGGCGGCCAGCAACAGCAGCTGGCTATCGGTCGGGCCCTGGCCAGCCGCCCGCGCCTGCTGATCCTCGATGAACCCACCGAAGGCATCCAGCCGTCGGTGATCAAGGAGATCGGCGCGGTGATCAAGAAGCTCGCGGCACGCGGCGACATGGCGATTCTGCTGGTGGAGCAGTTCTATGATTTTGCCGCGGAACTGGCCGACCAGTACCTGGTGATGTCCCGGGGCGAAATCGTCCAGCAGGGGCGTGGAGAAAATATGGAAAGCGAGGGTGTGCGCGGGCTCGTTACGATCTAATCTGTAGCGTCCTAACGATAAGCACTGACCATGACCCTACCTGCCCCCACCGCGCTGTTCACCCCAAGCTGGCACGCCGAGCTGGAACTCGGCTACGCGCGTTTCGGCGACACCACGCGCCCAGTGATGCGCCGCCACCTCGGCCCACTGCGGGTGCAAAAGCATCTGTACGCCGAAGGCCCCGAGGTGTGCCAGCACATCATCGTGCACCCGCCGGGCGGGATTGCCGGCGGTGATCGTCTCGATATCAGCGCCCATGTCGCCGAAGGTGCGTGGGCGCAACTGACCAGCCCCGGCGCGGCCAAGTGGTACCGCGCCGGCGGGCCGGCGTATCAGAAACTGGAGCTGACGGTTGAGGCGGGCGCGACGCTGGAATGGCTGCCGCAGGAGACCATCGTGTTCAGCGCCGCCCAGGCCGAACTCACCACCCGCATCGACCTGCAAGGCGATGCCCGGCTGTTTTACTGGGACGTGGTCGCCCTCGGGCGCCCCGCCAGCGGCGAGCGTTTCGACCTCGGGCACTTCCAGTCGCACCTGGATATCCGCCGCGACGGCCAGTTGATTTGGCATGAGCGCCAGCGCATTGTGGGCGCCGACGGTTTGCTCGACTCACCCATCGGGCTGGACGGGCAACCGGTGTTTGCGACCTTGCTGGTGACCGGCGAAATCGACCCTGAACTGCTCGAACAATGTCGCTCCCTGCCCCACCCGGTACGCGGCGACCTGACCCAATTGCCCGGCCTGCTGGTGGCCCGCTGCCTGGCCAGTGAAGCGCTGCTGGCGCGAGCCTGGCTGATCGCACTGTGGCGCCTGCTGCGCCCGGCCGTGCTGGGCCGCGAGGCTGTATCACCGAGAATCTGGAGCACATGAAGATTAAAAATGTGGGAGCGGGCTTGCTCGCGAATGCAGTGGGTCAGGCAAAGATGCATTCACTGACACACCGCATTCGCGAGCAAGCCCGCTCCCACATTGGATCTCCGGTGTTTTTACGAATGTATTTCATAGTGGACCTTGAACGATGGACCTGACCCCACGGGAAAAAGACAAACTGCTGATCTTCACCGCCGGCCTGGTGGCCGAGCGGCGGTTGGCGCGCGGTGTGAAGCTCAACTACCCGGAAACCATCGCCTACATCTCCGCCGCGTTGATGGAAGGCGCCCGCGATGGCCGCACCGTGGCCGAGCTGATGCACTTCGGCACCACCCTGCTCACCCGCGAACAGGTGATGGAAGGCATCCCGGAAATGATCCCGGACATCCAGGTGGAAGCCACCTTCCCCGACGGCACCAAGCTGGTCACCGTCCACCAACCCATCGCCTGAGGCCCGACCATGTCCTTTTTGATTCGTGATGCGGTGCACGCCGATTTGCCAGGGATTCGCGATATCTACAACGACGCGGTGCTCAACACCACGGCGATCTGGAACGAACAACCGGTAGACCTGGGCAACCGCCAGGCCTGGTTCAGCGCTCGTCAGTCACAGTTTTACCCGGTCCTGGTGGCCGTCGAAGACGAGCAGGTCATCGGCTATGCCTCGTTCGGTGACTGGCGGCCCTTCGAAGGCTTTCGCCACACCGTCGAACACTCGGTGTACGTGCGCAACGACCAGCGCGGCAAAGGCCTCGGCCCCCAGCTGATGCAGGCGCTGATCGAGCGGGCGAAAACCTGCGACAAACACGTGATGGTCGCCGCCATCGAAAGCGGCAACCAGGCCTCGATCCGCCTGCATGAGCGCCTGGGTTTCATCACCACCGGGCAGATGCCCCAGGTCGGCACCAAGTTCGGACGCTGGCTGGACCTGACCTTCATGCAACTGACGCTCAACCCAGGCGCTGTGCCGCCCAAGGAGTGACACCGATGAACGCCCAACTGCGTCGAGTCAATGCCGAAAGTTTTGCCCATTACCGACCGGGTTTGATTGAGCTGTTGCTGGACGCCGTGAAGCACGGCGCATCGGTGGGTTTCATGGCCGACTTCGATGAGGCCCAGGCCAGCGCTTATCTCAACGGCGTGCAGGCCAGCCTCACCGATGGCAGCCTGCTGCTGTGGGTGGTGGTGCGTGATGAACACGTCATCGCCAGCGTGCAATTGGCGCTGTGCATGAAAGCCAACGGCCTGAACCGCGCCGAAGTGCAGAAGCTGCTGGTGCACAGCGAGGCCCGGCGCCGTGGCCTTGGCCAGCAACTGATGAGCGCCCTGGAACTGAGCGCCCGCCAGTACAAACGCGGGCTGCTGTACCTGGACACCGAAGCCGGCTCCGGCGCCGAAGCCTTCTACCAGTCGCTGCGTTATACCAAGATCGGCGAATTGCCCAACTACTGCCAAAGCCCGGACGGGCGCTACACCCCGACCGCCATCTACTTCAAGACCCTGGGGCAACCTGCATGATTCCTGGCGAATTTCAGATCCAGCCTGGCGACATCGAACTCAACGTGGGCCGGCGCACCGCCACCCTGAGCGTAGCCAACAGCGGCGACCGGCCGATCCAGGTTGGTTCCCACTATCACTTTTTCGAGACCAACGACGCACTGACGTTCGACCGTGCTGCCAGCCGTGGCATGCGCCTGAACATCCCGGCCGGCACCGCCGTGCGCTTTGAGCCAGGGCAGAGTCGTGAAGTGGAACTGGTTGAGCTGAGTGGCAAACGCCGGGTGTTCGGGTTTGCCGGACGCATCATGGGCGACCTGGATTAATGATCGTTCCCACGCTCTGCGTGGGCATGCATCCTGTGACGCTCCGCGTCACGACCTTCAAGAGCGGACGCAGAGCGTCCAGGGCGACATTCCCACGCAGAGCGTGGGAACGATCAGGAACTAAACACATGAAGATTTCCAGACAAGCCTACGCCGACATGTACGGCCCCACCGTTGGTGACAAGGTCCGCCTGGCCGACACCGAGCTGTTCGTCGAAGTCGAACAGGACTTCACCGTCTACGGCGAAGAAGTGAAATTCGGCGGCGGCAAGGTGATCCGTGATGGCCAGGGCCAGAGCCAATTGCTCGCCCATGAGGTGGTCGACACCCTGATCACCAACGCGCTGATCATCGACCACTGGGGCATCGTCAAGGCTGACGTCGGCCTGAAAAACGGCCGCATCGCCGCCATCGGCAAGGCCGGCAACCCGGACATCCAGCCCGGCGTGACCATCTGTGTCGGCGCCAGCACCGAAGTGATTGCCGGTGAGGGCATGATCCTCACCGCCGGCGGCATCGATACCCACATCCACTTCATTTGCCCGCAGCAAATCGAAGAAGCACTGACCAGCGGCGTCACCACCATGATCGGCGGCGGCACCGGGCCGGCCACCGGCACCAACGCCACCACCTGCACCTCCGGCCCATGGCACTTGGCGCGCATGCTCCAGGCCTCCGACTCGTTCCCGATGAACATCGGCTTCACCGGCAAGGGCAACGCCAGCCTGCCGGAGCCGTTGATCGAACAAGTGAAGGCCGGTGCCATTGGCTTGAAGCTGCACGAGGACTGGGGCACCACGCCAGCGAGCATCGACAACTGCCTGAGCGTCGCCGACGAGTACGACGTGCAGGTGGCGATCCACAGCGACACCCTCAACGAATCCGGCTTTGTCGAAACCACCCTCGCCGCCTTCAAGGGCCGCACCATCCACACCTACCACACCGAAGGTGCCGGTGGCGGTCACGCGCCAGACATCATCAAGGCCTGTGGCTTCCCCAACGTGCTGCCCAGCTCCACCAACCCAACCCGGCCGTTCACCCGCAACACCATCGACGAACACCTGGACATGTTGATGGTGTGCCATCACCTGGACCCGAGCATTGCCGAAGACGTGGCCTTTGCCGAAAGCCGCATCCGCCGCGAAACGATTGCCGCCGAAGACATCCTTCATGACCTCGGCGCGTTCTCGATGATCAGCTCCGACAGCCAGGCCATGGGGCGGGTTGGCGAGGTGATCACACGTACCTGGCAGACCGCCGACAAGATGAAAAAACAGCGCGGGCGATTGCCTGGCGACGGCGAAGGCAATGACAACTTCCGCGCCAAACGCTACATCGCCAAGTACACCATCAACCCGGCGATTACCCACGGCATCAGCCACGAAGTGGGCTCGATTGAAGTGGGCAAGTGGGCCGACCTGGTGCTGTGGCGCCCGGCGTTTTTCGGGATCAAGCCAACCCTGATCCTCAAGGGCGGCGCGATTGCCTCAAGCCTCATGGGCGACGCCAACGCCTCGATCCCGACGCCGCAACCGGTGCACTACCGCCCGATGTTCGCCAGCTTCGGCAGCTCGCTGCACGCCACCAGCCTGACCTTTATCAGCCAGGCGGCGTTGGCGGCAGGCCTGCCGGAGCAGTTGGGGTTGAAGAAGCAGATCGCCGTGGTCAAGGGTTGCCGCGCGGTGCAGAAAACCGACTTGATCCACAACGATTACCTGCCGGATATCGAGGTTGACCCGCAGACCTACCAGGTCAAGGCCGATGGAGTATTGCTGTGGTGTGAGCCTGCGGATGTGTTGCCGATGGCGCAGCGGTACTTCTTGTTCTAAGCCCCAAATACGGCACTGATCGCCTGGTCGGTCAGTGTCGTGTTCAATGAGTTGAGTTCGCTGGTGATGCTGGCAAGCGAAGTGTCGTATTCAGCCCGACTCATGACGGTTCCCGGCAGGCTGTTACCGCGCGGCCGACCGAGGATATCGGCGGTCCTGGCGATGGTGTCGCTCAGGTCCTTCTTGGCCTCGGCAGACAAGCCGCCATCCCTGGCCCATTGCGCTTGCGCGTCCTCATAGTCGAGCAACGCGTCAGATTTCCGGAAGATTCTCAAGTATTCCACCTTGTGGGCCCGCTCCAGAAACTCCTTCCACATCGGCTGCTCGATCAGGTTCTTGCGCAACTGCTCACCCTGGTCCAGCGCTGTCACCTGCTCGTACGCCGCCTCTACCATGGCCGGCGTCACATACTCTTCGCGGTACAGCATGGTTCTGGCCTGCCACGGCAAGTCCAGGCGGGCGGAAAGCTGCGAGGTGTAGGCCAGGTAGATCTCGACCTCATCAATAGGCGGGATCTCATTGCCTGCGTTGTCGTAATGAGAGACCAACATGCCCTCCTGGTCATACTCCCTATACCTGGCGCCTTGACTGATCAATTGTGCCACGCGCGCATGAGCGATCCGCCCCAACTCCTCCAATCGCCACTTGCCCCTGGCCAACTTGAGCACGCTGCTTCTCACCGCATTCGCGTCTTCATTGGCATAGGCCGAGCGCAACAACACTTCAACCCCCATGGCATTGAACAACTGCGCCCCCGCATCCACGCAAGCCGTGGGGAACTGTGCCATGCGGAACAGCTCCTCTCGCAACTCGGCGTCTTCGCCCATGGCCTCCAGCATGCGCCATACTTTCGCAGTCAGCTCCGGCAGGTAGCGCTTGCCCTCGACTACGGCATCCCCTGATTTGGACAGGTAGCGAATTTCGTTGAAAAAAGCTTCAGAACCGAAGGCATCCTCCAGCCTTTGCCACAATTGCTGCTTGGATTCCCATTCCTCGTCGGTCAATCCCGTTTTCCAGAGTTTGCTATCGGCCCGGCCTTTGGGTGGAAGCTGACGATCCGGATCATTACCGGCTGCCTCGATATATAACCTGAAATCGCTCACGGCTTTAGTACTCAGTAGCTCTCGGGAGAGCGTCGTGCGCGCGATGATCCGGGCGTTATCAGAACCCGGCGCAAATACCGGTACGCGGATAAGCGCGTTCTCACGCAAATCCAGAATGAAATGCCGTGGGCGCGGCAGGCGAAACACGCTGGCAGGCCACTCCTCCAAATCTGTTTCAGCCAGCCACAGCTGGCGCAAATCAGGCATGCGACTCACGTCCGGCGCCAGACCCAATGGATTGCTTTCAAGCGACAGCTCCTTGAGCTGTTTCAGTTTGCCCAAGACCATGACGCTCTCCTGACTCAGGACTATTTCATTGCCTCCCAGATACAACTCGGTCAGGTGCGGCATGGCGGCAATGGCCGGCGGCAGCCGCGTCAACCGGCAGGCTTGCACGGACAAGCTGCGCAGGCTGCGAAAGTTGGAAACAAACCCATCGACGTCGTCACTGGTCAAGGCCATGCTGCGCAGGGTCAGCTTACTGACGTGATCAAAGTCGGCCGGCAATGGCGGCAGGGTGCGCAACTGCTGGCGCAATTCGACCCCATCCCACTTGATGGCCTGGCCGAGGTATCGACCATTGCCGTCGATATCCCGCAGCCCGGTTCTGCGCCAGGCCGCCTCAATGGCCTTGACGATCCGGCCCCTGGCCCGATAAATCCGATCTGCCGCCTGGCCACTGGTCGACGCGCCTGCGCGAGCGCTGATCTGCCAGGTTCGCAACGTCTGAGTCAGGTTGCTGAATTCGCTTTCGAGTTCCTGTACCCAGGTGAGATCGAGTGGGTCGCCAAGAGGTCGCAACTCGGCAATTTCGTTGGCGGTGATGTCCGGGTACAAGTTGCGAATGCGTGCCTGCAGGCTCCGCTCAAACGCCCACCCGCCGCGCCCGCTCAAGGGGTACCCACGCCTGCCGCCCGACAACTGCGATAGCGGTTTGAAGAACGGTTGGGCGGGTTGCATCTGCAGCACCTTGCGCAAGGCACCGCGCGACAGGGCATGTTCCTGGATTTTGCCTCTTAACTCCGGCCCCTGCCCAATGCCTGGCAATCCCAGAGACTGGCGGTGGGTGTCTGGCAGGGCATGTTGCAAGGCGCCGTACAGATTGTCGACGACATGCAGGCTTTGCCCTCGTGCGTCAAACGCCTCGTAGCGTCCATCGCCCCTGTGCACCAATACCTTGCGGTGCGCGGACTCGGGTGGGCCATAGCCGGCACGCAGGCTTCCGGCCAGGGAGCCTTCGCGAACCTCAATGCGCAAGTCGTTTCGCCAGCCAGGAAGGCGCTCCAGCGTGTTGAGCGCCAGCGCTTCGGTGTCGACATTGGCCAACTCGTCCAGATAAAGCCCTTCGTACGCCCGGGCCAGACGCAGATGCCCAAGTTGCCGGCGCGCTTGCTGCGCCAGCTCCAGGGGAATCTTGCGATTGTTGACCAGGCTCGCCCGCTGCGAGGGGCTGGCACCTTCCAGCAGTTCCTCGACCATGACCGGTGGCAGGCTTTTGAAGTCGCGCGCGAACAGTTGCAGTTCGGCGCTGCCAGGCGATGACCGCCCGAGGTAAAGGCTGTCGAACACCCGCCGCAGGGACTGTTTTGCATAGATTCCCAGCCGTTCCTGCAACGCCTGGCTACGCAGCACGGCCCCGTAGGGCATATGTTGGCCGAGCAGGTTTTTAAGCTGCTCCTCGGGCAAACTCTCGACGATCAACGCCGGCAGCTTGCCGCCGAACAGGTCGATGCGGCTGATGCTGATCAGTTCCGTCCCGGGCGCATGAGGTTGGCCATACAACGCAGCTGTCCTGCTGGTGCCCTGGCCGTCAAATACTTCGATGGTCCTGCCGGGCGGCCAGCCGGTCATTTCCACCATCAACGACGCGGCGTAGCTGCCCAGGTCCATCGACATCGACCCCGCAAGGATCTGCCCACTCAAGCTTTCGGCGCGCCCGTAAGCCCGCATGCGAACCGCCGTGTCGAGTGTGATTGCCGGCGTCGGCTCGCTTTCCACGTACAGCCGGCGCAGCACGCTTTCATCGGTGTCACTGATCTTGCGCACCTGCTCCAACTGCGTATCGCTCAGGCCTTCCATTACATGGCTCAGTCGCCGCATCAGCGGAGCACCTTGCCACGTCAGGGGCTCATCGGCCTCATGGGTCCAGGCGCCAGAACCGTTGTTGACGATCTGAGGCTCATACGCCTCGGGCCTGCTGGGGTGCTGGACCCGGTACACGCCCGGTTCGTCTTGCGCGGTCACGGCGTAGCGATTGCCGTCCACCGACACGACCTGGCGCCCATTGACGGCATGTAGTCCCGCCTGGTCGGGAACCGAGCCTGCCGGCAGTCGGATGTCCTGCGCATAGGGCGCAAGGTCCGGCTTCCACAAGCGGGCCTTGCCCGACGGCAGCCTGACGGCCTTGAGTCCTTCGATAAACGGCGACAGGCTGATATGCAACGCAGCGCCGCCCACCGCCAGTTGCGCGAGATTTTCCAGCACGTCAGCGATATGCGCCCAGCCGGCCTCGCGGTCACCCTGGCCGAGTTCAACCACGCCCTCCAGCACTTCGTACAGCAGTTGCCCGGCCGTGACCACCGCCATCAGTGCACCCAAGGGCGGAATGAACATCGACACCAGGTTCAAGGTGAACAGGCCGATGTTCATCAGATGCGCCATCCGCCGGTCGTGGCCAGCCGCGTCGGTGTGAGCGGTGGGTATCGCCATGCTCAACCCATCGTCGAGTGCGCGCTTGCGCATGTCGGCGTACAGCTCGTCCCAAGGGTCGACGTCGATCCACAGCCCCTTGATCGGGTGGGCGTTGAGGTTCAGGTTTGGCTGGTCCTGCGGCGTGCGGCTGATATGTCGCGGGGACTTTATGACGGCGTTGATCGCCTGGAGTTCGGTAAGGGATTTTCTTGCGTAGTACTGTCGCCACGCTGGATCAGGGCCCAGGGCCACGCGCCTTTGCGGTTCATCGACGCGTTTCTCGGTGAACCGCCCGTAGTAGTAAGCCAGGTATTTTTTCCCGATGAACCGTGAGAAAAACTGTTGGTGGGCCGTGACCTGAACCCCCCTGCTGTCCCAATAGTCCTCTGGCCTGTAAGCGGTCAGCTCACGGGTCGTTTCCTCTGCATAGTCGGCAAAGGTTTTGTAGCGCTTGATGGGGTGCTCGGGGTGGTCGGGGATGTAGACGATAAGCCAGGTGCCATACCCATGCTCCACGCTCGGGTCGATCATGAGGCAGCCGTGCATTTGCAGTTCCATGATACTGGGCCAGCGGTGCCAGACCTGCTTGCCTTCGTGCTTGATGCGTCGCTCGCCATTGGCGATGCGCAGCAGTAGCGCGTAGTCGTCGCTGCGAATATCACCTTTGAGCAACGCCACGTAGGCGGCGGCTCTGAAGGCGTCCTTTTGCCGGGTGATAAAGCGTTCACGCAGCAGGTTCCTGGACACGGTTTGCACGGGCAGCAGGTAGGTGGTGAGGTGTTCCTGGTACAGCCTGCCCAGGTCCAGGTCGCGGCATAACCGGGCGAAGGTCTCGATCGTCAGGGTCGTGGTATGGCGCTCGAAACGGCCATCGGCGCCGGGAGCGGTGATAAAGCCTGAAGCACTGTCGAAGAACCCGGCGCGGGTCTCGCGCGCTTCAAAATTGTTCAAGGCCGCTTGCAACAGGGACAAAGTCTTGGTCCGGTAGCCTGTCGCTAGTCCTTCGACCGGTACATAGAGGCGCAGATGCACCTGGTTGACGTCCAGCTCAAACCCGGCGGCCTTCAACGCGGCTTCAAGCAATGGCCGGGCGAAGGCGTTGACCTCTTGCACCTTGCCGGTCGCTTGCTCCAGTGCAGTGTGAGACTTGATGCTCGCCTCCAACAGGTTTTGCAGCGCAGCCTTCTGTGCCGGGGTGGTGGCCGCATACCAGGCGGGGATCTCTGGCTTGGCCTGCGTGATGGCTGCACGCAGGGCAGGAGATGCGCTGACCAGGCTTTCGGGGATGGCGGCTTTGATCTGTGCATAGTGACGCCCTTCGCCGCCCGGCAGGAGCGAGGTGGAGGCTTGAGGTGCTGGCATAAACGAGTACCGATAGGGAAATTAAGGCAATGACCTTAATCAGTCGCCCCCGGCACTCGGCGGTAGCTATTTGAACGGATTGCCCCCCATGGACGAACACTCAAAAAGCGCTGACAGGCTTGATGCACACGGGGGGATTTCCATGGGGTAATTAAGTCGTCGATCCATAGGTAATCCGGGGCCGATGCGTTAACTATTGCGTGCTATCCAGCGGCTTTTCGACTTATTAATCCACAGCGGTTTTCAGTAGCCTTTTTCCTTTGCTTACCCAAAGGAATGCCCCCATGCAGGATGCCCCCTCCGTTACTCCCCTCTCATCTTCCGACGACAACAGTGCGTTCATTCGCCAGGCCATTCCGGACTGGCTGGTACAGGCGCCGGCCCACCGCATAGAAGCGTTGAAACAGGCCAGGCTCGAACAGGCGCAGTGGATGGACAGCTTGTCGCCGCTGCAGCGAAGAACCCTGAAGGGGTTCAATGAAACCAGTTTCAAATCCCAACACGCGGTGGATAAACACCTGGCCAACGTCCAGGCACTCAAGCCCTTCGCCATAGGCCTGCTCAACGGCGCGCTGAAAGAACAATTCAACCTCACCGTGGATGTCGAAGGCACCTCTCTTCGTTTGTATGAGCCGCTGAGGCTCGGCACCCTGGGGATCAAGGCCGGCGAATACAAAGTACTGGAGGTGTCGCTGGTGCAGGCTGCCCTGCATAACTTTGAAGCCAGTGAAGGTGAAGACGGCGCATTCGATCCTGCCTCCGGGTTCACCCAATACCCGGACCGGGAAGGCGCCTCTCCCAGGATCAGCCCGGCGCTGACCGTACCCGCCTTTATCAGGCTGTGCCGTACGCTGGACGTGGGTGCCCGCTACCAGGCGCACCTCAAGGAAACATTACTGCCCACCGACGAGACGGCCGCCACCCGGTTGCGCGACGCCGTGATCACCAGCCAGAAGGATGCCCTCAGGGCTGCGGCGTACCTGGCGCTGCTCAAGCAGGACATTCTCCCGGATGACTTCACCATGGTGCTCAAGGTGGTCGACGGCGAACGCAACCCGACGCTGGGCGGCAAGCCGGTGTGGTTCAGTTGCCTGAGCGTGATGGACCGCGCGCTCATGGGGAGCGTGGTGTTTACACCGGTGGAAAAATATCGCTATGCCACCGACTTCATCGTCTACCTGCCCCACGATCCGGAGCACCCGCTCAAGCGCTACAACAGCCTTGATGCGCTGAAAACCGAACTGAACCGCCAGTGGGTGGCGCGCGACAAAGCGCCAAGCGAATCCGGCAATAACAACCGCCCGACGCCCACGAGCTACCAGCATTTTTTCAGCCAGTTTCTCAATGAGCATGACAAGCCGGCGTTCTTCAACCGGTTTACCGAACCCGCTGCGGACTCCACCGCCGCCGTCGACGCAGTAGCGCGTTCGCCGGTGACCCAGACAATGCTGCAACTGGCCTTCCCGGTATTGACTACGACGGTCATGCCCCAGTCGCTTCCGCCCCCGAAAGCCGGCTGCAGGGTGGTGAAGACGGGCGCTCCCGACCTGTACCTGATGGTGGTCTCAAGACAGGGCCTGTGGGCTGACAACGTCGACCTGTGGGCCAACCTGTTTGAACATGGCCGCGACAAGGCCCTCGGCGATGCGCGCGACCAGGCAGTGCCCACCGCCGATGTCGACGCCCGGGTGCGCGGGCAAAAAATCGCCCGTTGGCTGGAGGCCGGCGCTACCGTGCTCGGCCTGGGACTGGCGTTCGTCCCGGTGCTCGGCGAAATCATGCTGGCCGCCATGGCGGGCCAATTGCTCTACGAAACCTTCGAAGGTGTGATCGACTGGGGCGAAGGCGACCGGGACACGGCCAAGACGCACTGGTTCGACGTCGCGCAAAACCTGGCCGCCATGGCGCTGCTGGCCGGCGCGGGGAAAGGCCTGCAAAAGCTCGCTGCACCGCCTACACCCGCGTTGGTACAAGGGCTCAAGCCGGTGCGTTTGCCAGGTGGCGAGCAGCGGCTGTGGAAGCCGGACCTTACGCCTTATCGCAGCCCCGTCGTATTGCCCAAGGACGCCACGTTTGATGACCTGGGCTTGCACAGCCACGACCAGCAGCCGCTGTTGCCCCTCGACGCTCAACTGTATGCCGTCAAACCCGAGCCCGACGGCGACACCTATCGCATACAACACCCCACACGCTCCGACGCTTATGCCCCGCAGGTGGCGCATAACGGCGCAGGTGCCTGGCTGCATGAAGGCGAAGAACCGCTGACCTGGGACGGCCCGGCGCTGATGCGCCGCCTGGGTTATCGCACACGGGGCTTGAGCGACGCACAACTGGAACAGGCACGCCTGGCCAGTGGCACTCGCGCCGATCAACTGCGCCAACTGCATGTGGACCTGCAACCGCCGCCCGCCCTGTTGAGTGACAGCCTGGCGCGCTTTGGCATCCATCAGCGGATCGAGACCTTTATCGAGAAGATGGGCAGTGACGACCCGCTGGATTATGCGCTGGCCGACCCGGCGATCACCGAGCGCGTGGTGGCGCACCGAGGCTTGAGCTATCCGGCGGTCCTCGACCCGACTCCCCGGGTGCTGGACGAACAGACGATGCTGTGGCGCCGGGAAGTTGCCCAGGCCGCCCGGGACAGTCGGACCTCGCTGTTCGACGCGGATTATCGCGCCCATAACCTGACCCGCTCGCCCCCGGTACAGCAGCTCATTGACAGGTTTTCCGGCCTGCCGGCGGAGGTTGCCAGGCAGTTGCTGGAAACCGCCACGGACGCGGATTTAACTGCGCTGAGTGGCCATCAGCAGTTGTCACCAAGGCTCACCGCCCTGGCGCGCGAAAGCCAGCAGCAAGTGCGCATGGCACGGGCCTATGAAGGCTTGTTCCTCGACACCCTGCAGAGCCAGGACAGCCTGCGCTTGGCCCTGCATACCCTGCCCAGCTTGCCGGGTTGGGACCCGAGCCTTCGGGTGGAAATCCGCTTGGGCAGCGAACAGGGCCCCCTGATCGACGCCGTCGGCCCAGAGGCCGACGCACTGCCGTTGGTGCTGGCGATGGGTGAAGACGGAGCGTTCGGCGCCACCGACCTGTATGGCGCCGTTCTGGCACGCCTTGAACAGGGCCAGCGTCGAGCACTTGGCGAAGCCGCACGGGACGCCGGCACCCTGAAGCAGCGGGTGCGGCAAACGCCATTGGCCCGGGACGAGCTGCGCTCGGTGCTGCTGGAATACCCGATGCTGCGCAAACCCTTGGCAGGAGACCTGCGCCTGCGGGGCGGCTCCCCGCTGCACAAACTCACTCAATTGCGCAGCACCCATACGCGGGTGCGCAAGCTGTATCCGGGGTTCAGCGACGAGCAGGCCACAGCCTTCATCGAGACCCTCGGGAGCGATGCGCGCACTGAATTGACGCGCCGGGAAGACCAGTACGCCGCCCTCAAACGCGCACTCAAGGACTGGGTGAATCGCAGTGCCCGAGAAGATACGAGCCGGCGTCCATTTGAGGTAAACCCGGGAGGCCGAGAGCAGTCAGTGGCCGATGCATTGAGAGATTGCTGGCGCCGACAGACCGTGGACCGTGCCGGGGCCTACACCGGGCGCCGACTGGAAATCAGCGCCCAGGTGAACCTGCCCAAACTCAACGCCGATTTTGCCCATGTCGAGGAGTTGGTTCTCGACTACGTGAGCTTCAGCGACGGCCCCGGGCAGTTCCTTGGCAACTTCCCCAATCTGAAACGTTTGACCCTCAAACAAGTCGGCGGTATCGGACGCCACACGCTGACCGAACTGCCCGAAGCAATCACGGCCATAAAGGCGCTGACGCACCTGGACCTGTCGAAAAATGCCATCCGCCTGAGCGAAATCAGCGCCGGCCAACTGGCCGGCCTGAGCCGCCTGGAAGAACTGTGCCTGAACGACAACCCCTTGGGCACCCTGCCGGATTTCAGCCCGCTGCTACGACTGCGAAAGCTGGAGCTGCGTGACACCCGGATCAATCAGTGGCCCACAGGCCTGCTGGAACTGCCGGAGCTGAGAGAAGTCGACCTGTCCGGCAATCACCTGAGCGCGGTGCCCGACAGCCTGCTCAACCCAGCCCCCGAAAACGTGGAAGCCAGCATCCGTCTCAACCGCATGACCCGCCTGCGTGACAACCCATTCACCCCGCAAGCCAATCAGCAGATGCGGGCGTACATCGCTCGCCTGGCACAAACTCGCCCGGGCTGGCGCAACGGCGGCCAGCCTGGCGCCTTCGAAGTACCCTTGAGCCACACCGACGAAATGCGGCGGATAAGGGACTTGTTTCCCGGCTACAGCGAGGAGGAAAACGAGCAATTCGTATTGCACGCAGGCGACGGGGCGCCGGCTGAACTGACGCGCCTGGAAGGCGAGTGGCAAACCTTGAGCACCCAACTGAACGCCTGGGCCACACAACGGTTCCTGGTGGCTGCCGACAGCGAAAACCTGCGTGCAGGGGATGCCAACCATCGCCAGCAATTCGCTCGAGACCTCAAGGCGTGCTGGCGGCGCATGACTCCCAAAGTGCTGGCCCAAGATGGTTCTCCCGCCGGCTACACCCTTGAAGCACTCGGCTTGAGAGTCGGCGACTTGCCTGCGCTGGAAGCAGATTTCAGCCACGTTGGGTCAATCAAGCTTCAGGACATGCAATCCGTATACGGCCTGGATGAGTTTCTCGGCCACTTCAGTCACACCCGTTGGCTCGACCTGTCGTACGGAGAGTTGCGTTCAATCCCGCCCAGCGTTGCCCGGATGACTCGGCTTACCCGCCTGGACCTCAGGAGCAACCAACTTTCCCTGAGCGAGGCCGACGTGGATCTGCTGGAGGGGCTCACTTCACTCAAGATCATCAATCTGAGCCGCAACCCCCTGGCGCGTACCCCCAACTTCGCAACCCTGCCGAACCTGCGTAGGGTGAATTTGAAAAACACCGGGATCACCGAGTGGCCGCAGGGCTTGGGGCCACATCAGGCGTTGGACATCGTTAACCTGGCGCAGAACCGCATCACGCAGTTGCCCGAGTCCCTGGTCAACCCGCTGCCCGAGGAGGCCGAGGCATTCATCTACGTCAACAACGTCACCTTTATCGACGGCAACCCGCTGAGCACCGAAGCCCGCAGGCAGTTGGTCGAGTATTGGAGCAATGCAACCTTGCTCCACCGCGAGGCAGCAGCGGGCCGGCAGCCCGGCGCGATGCGTTATCGGGCGCCACAGCCCGCTACAGTCGAGGTTCACGCGCCTCAAGAACAGATCGTGGACGACACACCGGAGCCGGCATACCAGCACTGGATGGATGGTCTGTCACCCGAGGAAATCGACGCACGACGCAGCCTGTGGGAGTCGATTGCCGAGAAACCCGGTTCGCAGATCTTCCTCGACATCCTCGACAACCTCAAAGAATCGGCGGAGTACCGCAGCCGCTATACCGACCTGCAATCGCGCCTGTGGCAATTGCTCTATGCGGCCCGGGACGATGGCTTGCGGGAAGAGCTGTTCAACCTGGCGGGTGACCCGCGCTGCGGCGATCGGTCGGCCCTGGTGTTCAGTGACATGGAGACCAAGGTGCTGACGTGGCAAGCCACGCGCTATGCCGCCGATGGCGAGGCGGGACCGGCACTCTACACGTTGGCCAAAGGTCTTTTTCGCCTGGACGAGGTGGAAAAATTAGCCAGCGCAGACATTCGGGTTCGAGAAGGCATGATTCGCACGTCGACTATGACCCCTGAACAAAAAGTCGCCGCCCTGGAAAAACTGGAAGATATTGAAATTCGCCTGGCCTATCGCATGGGCCTGGCCCGCCGCCTCGGCCTGCCCGGTCAGCCCAACGATGCCCGCTACCTCGCAACGGGACAGGTAGCGCCGCAGATCCTGAATAATGCCGCCATCACAATAGAAAAACTGGACAACTCCAAAACGCTCGTACAGTCGCTGCTGGGCCGCGAATTCTGGCAGGCCTTTATTCGCAACCATTATGACGATGAGTTCAGAGTCCTGAGGGAGCCCCATGACGTGCGCTTGAATGCGTTATCCGAGGAACACGATGCGGGCGCCCTCAGTGATGAGGCATACGCAACCCAGGCTGAAAATGTGCAACTGCAACTGGCCGTGGACGAGGCGCAACTGATTCGCTCGCTGACCCTGCGCGACTGGGTGCCGTGCAAGGCGCGCTGCAGCATCACCTGATGGATTCAGGGCGTTTGCACCAACCGCCCCAGCCGTTGCTTGAGCATCTGGTTCTCGGCCCGCAGTTGCTGGACTTCCTCCAGCAGGTCGAGCGCCAGGGCGACGCCTTCCCATTCCAGCTCCAGGTCCTTTTGCAGCGCCGAGGCGCGCTTGGCCAGGGCCAGTTCATAATCGGTGAAGCGCCAGGACTCGGGACTGGTCCCCACCGGTTCAACGATGCCGTGCTCGACGATTTCGATCACGTAGGCCACCGACAGGTCGGTGGCCTCACAGAATTCTGCCATGTTCACTTGAACCAAACGGGGACTGCTCATCGTTAGCTACTCCATGATTCTCTTGGATCGAAGGCGGCTTTTTGTGCCAGTTCCTGCCACAACGCCTTGACCTCGTCGTCGGTGTTTTTCGGCATCACCGCCTTGAGTTGCACAAACAGGTAACCGCGCTGCCCGGCCTTGTTCAACAAGCCATGGCCCTTGGCGCGCATGCGCTGGCCGTTCTGGCTGCCGGCCGGCACCTTGAGGTTGATCTTGCCGGTGAGGGTCGGCACCGCCACTTCCGTGCCCAACGCCAGCTCCCACGGGGCCAGTGGCAGGGTGATGATCAGGTTCTCACCTTCCACATCGAATTTAGGGTGTGGCGCGAACTTGATGATCAAGTACAGATCACCATTGGCACCACCGCCAATCCCAGGCGCGCCCTGGCCCTTGAGGCGGATGCGCTCGCCGTCGGCCACACCGGCCGGGATCTTCACGTTCAGGCTCTTGGTGGTGTTGCTGACGTGCTGGCCGGCCGCGTTGTATTGCGGCACCTGGAAGTTGACCTGCTTGGACTCGTTGGACAGGGTCTCTTCGAGGAAGACCGGCAGTTCCATTTCCACATCTTGCCCTCGACGCCCGGCACTGCGGCCCTGGGCACCACCAAAACCATTGCCGCGCGAACCGAAGATCGAGCTGAAGAAGTCCGAGAAGTCGCCGGTGTCCTGGCCACCGCCGCCATAGCCACCACGGCTCTGCCAACCTGGCGGGCCCTGGAACGGCTGGCCATGCTGGCCGTATTTGCGCAGATCGTCGTATTCGGCGCGCTTGTCGGCGCTTTTCAGCGCTTCATAGGCTTCGGACGCGTCCTTGAACTTGGCTTCGGCGTCCTTTTCCTTGCTCACGTCCGGGTGATATTTGCGCGCCAGCTTGCGATAGGCGGCCTTGATCGTTTTGTCGTCGGCAGTCGGCTCGACGCCGAGAATCTTGTAATAGTCTTTGAAGTCCATCGGGAGTATCACCGTCCGTTATCGATATCGCACTGCCAGCGTCACAGCATGCGCCTGTTTGCGGCGTCTGGATTGACCGATCTCAATCTTGTGACCGAAGGGTGCGTCAGAAGTTTATCGGCGCTGCGGGCAGAATCCTGCAGCCACCAACCGTATGGGGAGGATTTGGGGGCAAACACCGGGCTTTCAAGGTAACAAGTCCGTTGTATTTAGCGGATAGTCGGCCTACGCATCTGCACGCGGGTGGCATACACTGCGCGGCCGTTTTTCAACCGGAACCCGATTGACATGAAAAACCCATCCCCAGCCCGTGCCTGCGGTATCGACTTCGGCACGTCCAACTCCACCGTCGGCTGGATTCGTCCCGGCATGGAAACGCTTATCGCGCTGGAGGACGACAAGATCACGCTGCCGTCGGTGGTGTTCTTCAACTTCGAAGAGCGCCGCCCGGTGTACGGTCGCCTGGCCCTGCACGAGTACCTGGAAAACTACGAAGGCCGGCTGATGCGCTCGCTCAAGAGCCTGCTGGGTTCCAAGCTGATCAAGCACGACACCAGTGTATTGGGCACGGCCATGCCGTTCACCGACCTGCTGGCGCTGTTTATCGGCCAACTCAAGAGCCGCGCCGAGACCACCGCCGGGCGTGAGTTCGAAGAAGTGGTGCTGGGCCGTCCGGTATTTTTCGTCGACGACGACCCGATGGCCGACCAGGAAGCCGAGAACACCCTGGTGGACGTGGCCCGCAAGATCGGCTTCAAGGACATCTCGTTCCAGTACGAACCGATTGCCGCGGCCTTCGACTACGAGTCCACCATCGAGAAAGAAGAGCTGGTGCTGATTGTCGACATCGGCGGGGGTACCTCCGACTTCTCCCTGGTGCGCCTGTCGCCCGAGCGCCGCCAGATCGACAACCGCCACGACGACATCCTCGCCACCGGCGGTGTGCACATCGGCGGTACCGACTTCGACAAGCAGCTCTCGCTGGCCGGCATGATGCCGCTGTTCGGCTACGGCAGCCGCATGAAGAGCGGCGCTTATATGCCCACCAGCCACCACATGAACCTGGCGACCTGGCACACCATCAACTCGGTGTACTCGCAGAAATCCAAGCTGGCACTGGGCAGCATGCGCTACGACATCGAGGACACGGGTGGCATCGACCGCCTGTTCAACCTGATCGAGCAGCGCGCCGGGCACTGGCTGGCGATGGAAGTGGAAGAAACCAAGATCCAGCTGACCCAACAGGACAGCCGCCATGTGCTGCTGGACCGGGTCGAGCCGGGGTTGAGCGTGGAGTTGAGCCGGGCGTTGTTCGAGTCGGCCATCGATGGCTTGCTGGAGCGGGTGCGCAATGCGGTGACGCAACTGCTCAACGACGCCTCGGTGGACGTGGCCCAGGTGGACACGGTGTTCTTTACCGGGGGTTCCAGCGGGATTCCGGCGCTGCGCCACAGCATCTCGGCGATGCTGCCGAATGCGCAGCATGTGGAAGGGAACATCTTTGGCAGTATTGGCAGTGGTCTGGCGATTGAGGCCAGCAAGCGCTACGGCTACTGAGTTTTAGCTGAAACCGTGGCGCGCCCTTCGCGAGCAAGCCCGCTCCCACATTCGGCTGCATTCCAAAGTTGGAACTCGGTCAAATGTGGGAGCGGGCTTGCTCGCGAAGGGGCCAGTCCAGGCAACATCAATGCCTAAACCATCCCCGCCAGCTTCAACTCACTCTTCAAGTACGCATAATAAATCGGCCCCGCCACCACCCCCGGCAGGCCGAACGCGGCTTCGAACACCAGCATCGCCAACAACAATTCCCACGACTTGGCACTGATCTGCCCACCGACAATCCGCGCGTTGAGGAAGTACTCGACCTTGTGGATCACGATCAGGTAGCCCAACGCCGCCACCGCCACCCAGATCGACAGCGACAAGGCCACGATGGTGATCAGGGTGTTGGACATCAGGTTGCCGATCACCGGCAGCAGGCCCAGCAGGAACGTCAGCACGATCAGGGTCTTGGTCAGCGGCAGGTGGATCCCGCACAACGGCAGCACCACCGCGAGGAAGATCGCGGTGAACGCGGTGTTCAGCGCGGCGATCTTGATCTGCGCGAAAACGATGTTGCGAAAGGCCTGGACCAGCAGGTGCAGGCGATCAAACAGCGCGGCCGCCAGGGGTTTGCGCTTGGTCAGGTCCGGCACCCGTTGCAGGGCGATGATCGCCCCCAGCACCATGCCGATCAACAAGGTCACGAACATGTGCGCGGCGTCTTTGCCCACCAGTTGCAGTTCGCTGAGGTGTTTGCTCAGCCATTCGCCGATGGCCACGCGGAACTCGGCGGCGCTGGCCGGCAGGTAGGCGTCGAGGAACGGCGGCAACTGGCCGCGGGCACGGTCGACCACGCCCATGAACTTATCGAGGGAGGCCCCGGGGTTTTCCGCTTCGTGCAGCAGGAAGCTGATGGCCCCGGCGAAGATCAGGGTCAGGATGCTGACGATCAAGGTTCCCAGCAAGGCTACCGCCAACCAGCGCGCACGCCGGCCTTCGATCAACCGCTGCAACTGCGGGGTGAGCATGTTGACCAGCTCATACACCAGCAGCCCGGCCAGCAGGCTCGGCAGCAACTTCAACGGCAAAACCAGCAGCAGCCCGCCAAAAATCAGCACGCAACTGACCAACAACAACACGTGACGCTGAGAAAACGTTGGCATACAGCCTCAAAACGAACGGCGTTAAAGGATGGGCAGTCTGCCAGCCTTGGGTGAATCAAGCGAGAAGTCTAAACACGGTCCAATGTGGGAGCTGGCTTGCCTGCGATGGCGGTGGGTCAGCCAAACATAGGCATCGACTGTCAGGTCGCAATCTTGGGCAAGCCAGCGCCCACAGAGTTCTGCATCATTATTTCTTCAGGCAGGTGCTCATAAAGGTTTTACGCGCATCGCCGGTCAGCGCCTGGGTTTTCGCGGTGGCGTTGCAATCTTTCATCTTCTGTTGCTGGGGGGTCAGGGTCTTGGCGTCGTTGGCCGCCGGGGCCGCCTTGAGGCAGTTGCTCATGAACGCCTTGCGATCATCACCGGTCTTGCCACTGGTCTTGGCTTCGGCGTTGCAAGTAGTCATTTTTTGTTGCTGAGCCGTCTGTGCGGCAGTCGCGGCAAAGCCTTGGGAACACAGCAGCAGGCCCATCATCAACAGCGGAATACGCAGCATCTTCATGGAGTTTTCTCCCTGTTACCGTGCCGAGGGGCACGGCCTCCCCAGCAGTGTAGTCAAACCCTGTTACACCTTCCTGCCGCGTATATGGGTCCGGCGATACTGCTCCGGCGTGCAGCCGGCCTGGCGCTGGAACATCGCGATAAACGCCGAGGCCGTGCTGTAGCCCAGGTCAAACGCGACTTCCTGGACACTGCGCGCGCTGTCCAGCGCCTCGATCGACGCCAGGAACCGCAGGCGTTGGCGCCATTCGCCGAAGCTCATCCCCAGCTCACGCACAAATTGCCGCGCCAGGGTGCGCTCACTGACATGCACCTGCTGCGCCCACTGGGCCAGCGCGCGGTTATCGCCAGGGTCGGCCTGCATGCCCTCCAGCACACTGAGCAACCCGGGATGGCTGGCATACGGCAGGAAACAATCGTGCACCGGCGCCTGCCTGAGCTGGTCTACCAGCACCTGGGCCAGGCGCACGTCGGCTTCGTTCTCGGGAATGTTGACATCACGCTCGGCGAAATCACTGAGGATCGCCTTGAGGATATCGCTGATGGTCAGGGTGCACGGCTGCGCCGGCAATTGCTCGCACAAGGCGGGCGCCAGATATACGGAGCGGTAGACGATCGCCTGGGCGTTGTAGGAACTGTGCTGGGTGTTGGGTGGGATCCACACCGCATATTGCGGCGGCGACATAAAGCGACTGCCGGCCACTTCAAAGCGCATCACGCCACGGGCCGAGTAGTCCAGGGAACCCCAGGCATGCTGGTGCGCACTGGCATGGGTGTCAGCCTCGAATTCCGAATAACGGAAATACACCGGGGCCGGCAACTGGTCAAAATCGGGAAGGTTGATGTACTTCTTGAGCATGTTGTCTGGATACAAAGGTCGGATGGCTGGATCGAAGTATAGGCTTCGATCCAGACAAACGATAATCACCGCTCATAGACGCAATTGGTTCTTTTCGATGCAATACGCTTATCCGTTACTGGCCATTTTTATCTGGGCCGGCAATACCGTGGTCAACAAACTCGCGGTGGGGACGATTTTCCCTGCCGAGATCGGTTTTTACCGCTGGCTGCTGGCCGGCCTGCTGTTTACCCCGTTCATGCTCAAACCCGTCATCGCCAACTGGCCGCTGATTCGTCCCAACCTGGGCAAGATCTTCATCCTCGGCGTGCTGGGCATGGCGGTGTACCAGAGCCTGGCGTATTACGCCGCGAACCTGACCTCGGCCACCAACATGGGCATTATCCTCTCGCTGATGCCACTGATGGCTCTCACCGCCGCAATCATCAGCCTTGGCCAGCGCCTGACCTTCGGCGCCCTGACCGGTGCCGTGCTGTCGTTTGCCGGCGTGGTAGTGGTGGTTTCTGCGGGTAGTCTCAGCGCCCTGCTGCGACACGGGCTGAATATGGGTGACGCGATGATGCTGGTGGCCACCCTCGCCTACGCGGTCTACAGCACCCTGCTGAAAAAATGGCAGCTGCGCTTGCCGCCACTGGTGTTGCTGTACCTGCAGGTGCTGGTGGCGGTGGTGGTGTTGTTTCCGCTGTTCCTGCTCTCCGACAAGGCCGGCCTTGGCTGGTCGAATATCCCGCTGGTGCTGTACGCCTGCCTGCTGGCCTCGATGCTCGCGCCGCTGGCCTGGATGCATTCGGTGAAGACCCTCGGCCCAAGCCGCACCACGCTGTTTTTCAACCTGCTGCCGCTGATCACCGCGTTGATTGCCGCAGTGGTGTTGAAAGAGCAGCTGGCGATGTATCACCTGGTGGGCGGCTTGCTGACCCTGGGCGGGGTGATTTTGTCGGAGCGCTGGACGACGCCGGTTCGCAGCAATGTCAGCGCGCAGGAAGCTACTTGAGCCCCACCACACCGGCGACGATCAAGCCCACCGACACCAGCTTGATCAGCGTCAGGCTCTCCCCCAGCAACGCGAAACCGAGAAACACCGTGCCCAGTGAGCCGATGGCAGTCCAGATCGGGTAGGCCACGCTCACCGGCAACTCACGCATGGCCAGGGTCAGGAAGTAGATCCCGCCCACGGCCGCGATGACGGTGACCAGCGACGGCCACAGCCGGGTGAAACCATCGGCGTACTTCATGCCCATGGCGAAGGTCACCTCAAAGCCGGCGGCGATCAGCAGGAAAAGCCACGACACTTCAGAAGCTCCCGGCCAGGTCGCGCAGTTGCCCTTCGACTGCATCGCAGGAACGGCGGAAAACGCTCGGGTCGGACTCTTCGCCTTCTGCGGCGATCACCGTGACGTCTTCAATGCCGATGAACCCCAACGCGCTCCGCAGGTGCGGATCGGCGTGGTTCATCGCCTCGTTTTCCCCGCCCGGGCCAAAGCCGCTGCCGCCGCGACTGGTGATGATCAAGGCCTTTTTGCCCAACAATAACGGCTGGTACTGGGCGATGCCCTGGCTGTCCTGGGTGATATCCACGGTATGGCCCATGCGCACGATCTGGTCGATCCAGGCCTTGAGGCCGCTGGGAATCCCGAAGTTGTACATCGGTACGGAAATCACCAGCAGTTCGTGCTCGACGAGCTCGGCTACCAGCTCATTGCTCAGTTGCAAATCGGCGTGCATGGACAACGGCATCGCCTGCGGCTCCGGGTGGAAGCTGGCGGCAATGAACGCTTCGCTGACATGGGGGATAGACGCCCGGCCCACTTCGCGGCGGGTCAGCTGCGCGTCGGGATTGGCGGTGTGCCAGGCGGCCAGGAACACCTCGGCAAGGCGCCGGGAGTGGGAACGTTCGCCGCGGGGGCTGGAATGGATCGCAAGCATTTTTTTCATCTGTAGGCCTTCACACGCTAGACTCAGGCAACCTGAATGGCTGCCTCTGTTGCGCATAAATCTAAAGCCGAGCGGCCACCCTCACAAATGAGCAATAGTTGTTTTGGATGAGCTGAATTCATCCATGGAGCCACACATGTTTGCTTCGCTGCCCCTGACCGCCCTGCGCGCCTTTGAATCGGCCTCGCGCCTGTTGAGCTTCAAGGCCGCCGCCCAGGAGTTGTCGGTCACGCCGACGGCGGTGTCCCATCAGATTCGCTCCCTGGAAACCTGGCTCGGCGTACCGCTGTTCGAGCGCCTTCCGCGCCAGGTGCGCCTGACAGAACGCGGCGAGCGCCTGTTCCACAGCCTGCACGGCGCGCTGCTGGACGTCGCGCAAAGCGTCGACACCCTGCGCCCGCAGCGCAGCGCCGGCAATCTCACGCTCTCCACTACGCCGGCGTTTGCCGCTCTGTGGCTGGTGCCGCGACTCGGGCGCTTCTATGCCGCCCATCCGGATATCAGCCTGCGCCTGGACACCAACTGCGCCGTGGTCGATTTACAGCAGGATGCCAGCGTCGACCTGGTGATCCGCTACAGCATCGACGACTACACGAACCTGTACGGTTTGTGCCTGTTCGACGAATGTTTCGCCGTGTATGGCTCCCCCGAACAAGTCGCCCTGGCGCGCGAGCGCACCCCGACCCTGATCAGCGTGCGCTGGCACAACTCCAGGCTGTACGCCCTGGGCTGGCAGGCCTGGTGCGAAAAGGCCGGGGAAGACTGGTTGCAATCCGCTTCGCCGCTGCGCGAATACGACGAAGAACACTACGCCCTGCAAGCGGCCATCGCCGGCCAGGGCCTGGTGCTGGCGAGCAATATCCTGGTCTCGGAAAGCGTCGCCAGCGGGTTGCTGGTGCCTTACCGGCCACAGGTCCGCGTCAACGGCGCCGGCTACAGCGCCCTGTGCGTACCGGGACGGGAACGGCACCCGCCGGTCCGGGCGTTTTTTGAGTGGTTGCAGGAGGAAGCGCGGCTGTCGGGGCACGCTCTGTAAAATCCGATAAAACTTTTTGCGTTGCCTGGGACTCACAACTTGGAGCGATCACGCCGGCAGAGCGTGGCGCAAAACCGGATTAGTACCAGGAGAATGAGATGACTGACTCACATTTGTCTGACGTAGCCACTTTACGTGACCGCGCCCGCAAGAACGTCGAAAACGGTGCCGTGACCGAAGGTTATGACGCCGACCGCCAGGAAATCCTGCGTCTGCTCAACGAATCGCTGGCCACCGAGCTGGTGTGCGTGCTGCGCTACAAGCGCCACTACTTCATGGCCAATGGCGTCAAGGCACATGTCGCCGCCGAGGAATTCCTCGAGCACGCCACCCAGGAAGCCGAACACGCCGACAAGTTGGCCGAGCGTATCGTGCAGTTGGGTGGCGAGCCGGAGTTCAACCCCGACCTGCTGTCGAAGAATTCCCACGCGCAGTACGTGGCCGGCAATACGCTGAAGGAGATGGTCTACGAAGACCTGGTGGCCGAGCGCATTGCGGTAGACAGCTATCGCGAAATCATCCAGTACATCGGTGACAAAGACCCGACCACTCGCCGGATCTTCGAAGACATCCTGGCCCAGGAAGAAGAACACGCCGACGACATGGCGGATATTCTGAAGGACCTGTAACTAACACAGCTAACACCGCAAAACCCATGTGGGAGCGGGCTTGCTCGCGAAGGCGGTGGGTCAGTCGGAACATTCTTGACTGATCCACCGCC
>NZ_JBYSWF010000037.1:0-68198 GCF_058780865.1 Pseudomonas sp. GP01-A4 | reverse complement strand
TAAATAAGCCCGGCGCTTGGCCGGGCTATCTCTTCGCAGACCGTCAAGGGTGAGTCAGAACGGAATCCCGTCATCCTCGGGGTCAAAATCGGGTTGCGGTTGCGGCGCCGATTGTTGGGGGGCCGGTTGTTGTGGCCGCTGTTGCTGCGGCCTTGGCGCCTGGTTGGTGCCGTCCTGGTTCTGCGGTCTGCCCCCCAGCAGCTGCATGGTGCCTTGCATGTCTACGACAATTTCTGTCGTGTAACGCTTGATACCGTCCTTCTCCCACTCGCGGGTTTGCAGCTTGCCTTCGATGTAGACCTGTGAGCCTTTGCGCAGATACTCGCCGGCAATCTCGGCCACCTTGCCGAACAGGGATACCCGGTGCCACTCTGTTTTTTCGACCTTCTGCCCGGTCTGCTTATCGGTCCATTGCTCACTGGTGGCCAAGCTCAAATTGGTCACGGCGTTACCGTTGGGAAGGTAACGAACCTCGGGATCCTGACCGCAAGTCCCTACTAGAATCACTTTGTTGACGCCACGGGCCATGATGGAAACTCCTTTTAGATGCCCCGGCTTACCGGGGCTGTGGGGTGGTTTTAGTATGCGTCGCCTTCGAAGCAACCACACGGGCACGTCATTTCATCAAGGCCGTGTTGGCAATAGCCGTTCTCGGCGTCCTCCTGTTCGCGTGCCGCATTTTCGCTCGCATTCATGTAGCCATATTCGCGGGCATACACAAAAACTTCCGCGAACTCGGGGGCTGTTTCGTCAGTGCCGAACTCGCCCTCGATACCCGCGCAAAAGAAGTTGTGAACGACAGTTTCGTAGGTCGAACCACGCTTACAGGCATACGAAAAAATATCGTCGACCTTGGCTTTCATTTCTTCAATGCTAGGGGCCTTTGGCCCGAAAATGCCCCGAGCAAAAGCCAGGAAATCATCAGCGGTCAGCCAGTTGTGAAAGATTGGGGCGGTGGCTTGAGACTGGGTATGAGTGTTCATTGAAAGCTCCTTCGCGATTTGCCTGGGCGGTTGCCGCCGCTGGTTCCAGGCTGTCTTAGCGGTATTGCTTCGACATAGAAATTATCGCAAATTCACCGAACCAAGTCAACTATTGGTCAAATCTAATTTGACCTCTCGTCGCAGTTCTCGCGTGCGAGAATTTATCGAAATCGCTTGCCAACGCCGCTCTGCCGGGCTGCTCAGAGGCCGAGCGTTGGGCGCGGGAAATAAACGCTTTTCAAAGCAGCAGCCGCAGGCTGCATCAAAACCTTGAGGACTGGAGCGCGCTGCCGGTGGTGGGTCTGCTCGTCAGCTTCGGAAGGTCGCGGTAAGCCCGGACTATCCAGAGCCTGGCCGCGTGCAAGGGGTCGTGGAATACCGCAGGCGCGAAGCGACAAGGATATGCCGCGAAAGCCCCTTGCAGGCAAGGCCGGGCGGCGGATAGGCCATTGGGGCGATCCGCTACCTTCCGATGATGATGAGCCTACCTGGTGTTGCGGAAGGACCGGCAAGCGGAGCGCGCAGGCCGCAGGCCGGAGACGTGAGGATCGAAGCCCGAAGGGCCAAGACCTGGCGCGCTTTTGGCCAGGGCTTGGTTCACGAGAGCCGCCCCCCGAAGGGGGCACGCAAGAGAATGGATTAGTACCGATTGTTCCAGGGCTCGCATCGCACGACTGTGCTTATAAACGCGATGACAAATGCCGAAAACCAGAAGTATTTTTCCTGCAAAGTTGCCTTTCTGAATTCCCCTATCGTGAGCGTGTCAGGTGCGAGAACGTACGCACAAAACACAGCAGTCACCAGAAAACCGATGACAAACATGAGAATCGCAAACTGAGTAGTGCTGAGTTTTTTCATTTTCAAAAGTCCATTTATTTTGGCGATTGAGCCGATGATTTGCAGAGTTGTTCCGGGTCTATGCCTGCGTTCTTTAGCTCAACGTACTGAGAGGACGGCAGTTTAATATCGGCGTTGTAACTTGCGCAGAACTCCCCTAAGTCAAGAGTTGGCCAAGAGCCCTTCGGTCGAACGTTTGACGGGCTTATTCCCGCATCTCGGCTCCAGGTTTCAAAAGCTTGTTTGTACCCTTTATCGAACCCTTTCCCTTCCCATTCCGCACCCTTGCTCACACCCCATGAAAAGCCAATTCCCAAGCCGAGCAGAACGCACGCCGAGCAAGTCAACACGGATGCAGCTATCACGCTCTTTGTGTATGCAGACATATCGTTATCCTTTTTTGAGTCCAGCCAACTCCGCTAATAGCAGCGTGCATTGAGCTGCACTGAGTCGTCCCTGGTCTTTCAGTTCACTGATTGCAGCAGACAAAGCCCCGTATCCCTTCAAAGGGTAATGGGGTTCATATTGTTGCCTTGATATTGAATCTTGTAACCGCTCCAAAGGCTCGCAAACCTCGGGAAACGTTGTAGGAAGGTCGGCCAGCTTGACTGGCGCGGTCACCAGCTCCGGGAAGTAGATGGCCAAGGCTGGTCTATCCGAATCCATCAGAGCCTGAATGCCGTGCCGCAAATCCATTTTGGTGGATCCGCTGGCCAGCCAATAGGCTCCTGCGATTTCATCCTCAGACGCTGTTTCGAGCCACATGAGAACATCGAGGTAATCGGTTGAGCGCTGTGCATTTGTGTTGTCCATTACTTCGGTCCTCAGAGGTCCATTTCATCGCGTGCGGAATCGACCAGCGAACGGCATTGTTCGGCCCTTCGCATGTAGGTCAAGCCGTTGCCAGGCCAGATCGAGGCGGCGGCTTCGTATAGTTCCGCGGCTGAATACCACTTCTTGTGCAGTTCTGCCAACCGCGCAGCGGATTGCAGTGCATGGCAGGAACGTTCGGCTTTGCTTTGAGTGAGGTCACGAAAGTGCATTTGTGGATCTCCTTCGCTAATTTCCCGGGGCGGTTGCCGCCGCTTGTCCTGGGAAGATAAAGCGCCCCGTCAGGGGCGCAGATTCATGCTGCGTTATCTAGGTGATTAGCCAACGAAAGGCCAACGGCCACTGGGCGAACCCATACAGGCATATGGCTGAGCAAGAAGGTTTCCCCTTGCTTGGCGAGCAGGATGGTTTGAGCCATTACACCCGCAATGGCTTCAGCAGCCTTGGGTGGGACCGCGTTCCCGATCCGTTCCCGCCATGCTTGATCACTCAACCCATCCAGTTCGAGCATTTCCTCGGGATCGACAAGGCTTTGCAATGCAGCCATTTCAAGTGTGGTGAATGGGCGGTGCCAGGTGCCGTCGAGACTTCTGATCACGCATGTCAGTCGATCATTAGCTGCCGGCATTCTTGGATCAGCGACACTCCAACGGCCATTGTCCAGGAACGGTGGAACCTTCTCGACATGACGGGCGACCAGCAAGAACCGTTTGCGGGATTGGGCTAGTCCGCCCAGTTCGCCGCAGTCGTGGGTCGTCTCCGAAACGGCGTAGCCGAAGAACTCAAGGATCTGCCCGATCTGATCAAGCAAGTGTCGGCCACGGCTGGCCAGACGCGGTACGTTCTCGAACACGATCAAGCTGACTGGGTTGTGTTGCCATGCTTCGCACATGAGCCAGACGCAACGTAGCGTCAGCTCGTTGAGTGCCTGATATTTGGGGGTGAGGCTCAATGCTTCGGACAATAAGCCCGACGCGCCTTTGCATGGGCTGCTGATGAACACAACGTCAGGATCTTGGTAGCCAGCTGCGCGGCGAATGTCATCCGGCGTAGCCTCCCGCCAATCCGCAGGCGGTTGCTTGCCGTGAAACGCGATGTACTGCTCGCGGGTGAACAGATCCATCTGAGTACCTGGTACACCGGCCAAGCGCTCAAAATCCTTGAGCGCTCCAGCGTCCACGTCGACACCACCGACGCAACGCCATTCGGCCTGCAGCTTGCCGACTACCTCTTTGTTCTGGTTGAAACCCTTTGCGCCGCCGCCAAGACCGCAGCAGAAATGAAAGTGCTTGAGCACGTACCTGATAGGCATGATCGCATTCCGTCACTGGTGCCCGGACCGTGAGGTCCGGGCTTGCTGAGGTCAGATGGCTGAGGCAGTCGCTTCGGCCATGTCGCGGAAGATTTCTGCGTGCAGTTCCAACGGGAACTCTGCGAGAACTTCGCGCTGGCCAATGCCGGAGCGCTGCGCGACAACCATGTACAGGGTGACGGTGGAAGGGATTTGCCCAGGACGGGCTTGGTGGGACGGCTCAACGGTAAAACCGCTGTACTCGCGCAGGGTTTTCGCATCGCTGAAACACAGCAGGTGGGTTTCGGTAGTCATTGATTGAATCTCCTTCGAGTGACTTGGAGCGGTTGCCGCCGCTTTGTCCCAAGCTGCCGAGGCGGGATTGCCTCGACAGACTCAGTATCTCAAAAGATCGATTCTTGGTCAACTAGTAGTATCATTCAATTTTACTAAAAGTTTATTATTTTGATGCTGCTGGAGTACAACCCAGCTCGCGTGGGCCAGCAAGCCGAGCAACGTAACGAGGGTTAGGTTTTCGGTTCAAGTCGTTTTCCTTCGCGCACGTAGCAGCATCTACGCTTGAGCGCGCCCGAACGTACATGGTGTGGATCACTTTCTGTTTCTTGCCCGTATGCGCGATTAAATCAACCGCGAAGGTCTTCCACTCTTTGTCCTTCCAGAAGGCGTGAGCGTCAGCCTCATCGCCGAACAACATGCGTTCTTGGCGTGGTGTCTGATTCATGATTGCACCCGAATGCCCGGCGAACCGGGCTTCCCGAATTAGTAGTCCGTGCCTGCCAACAGCACGTTCCAAAGATCGCCGCTCACAAAGCGCAACTGGCATTTGACGCCTTGGGCGCGAAGCGCGTCCCGCGTCTCGATTGCGAGGGTCAACGAAATTTCAGTGAGCCCAGCCGGTTTGGTAGTGGTCATGGATCAGTAACCCAGCCAATGCAGTACGTCGCGGGAATAGTATTCAGAGTGATCGCCCAGCTCGTCTACGAGATCTGCAAAGTCGAGGGAATGTTTCTCGCACTCGGCTTTGGCTTCGTCGCGGCTTACCACGTTGTCTTCTTCAAGAGCTTCGTCCAGGGTCATGGTTATCACCTCATCTGTCGGGGTTGCCCGGCGCTTACCTGCACCGGGCGCGCTGAGTGTTGATTACTCGGTGTCGTCGCCTTCCAGGTCACTGAGACTCGGTGCCAGGTCGACCAACGCACGCTTCCCCTTCGGATCGATGACAGTGAACACGCATGCGCTACCTGGTTCACCATTCGCGACGTGCTTAGCAAAATACTGTTTTGCAACAGCTTGAGCAGCAGCCAGCGGACCGCCAGTTACATCAACGTCCATTTCCCAAATAACACGATGAACAGCCATTTCTTTCTCCTTCGCAATTCGCTTGGGCGGTTGCCGCCGCTGGTTCCAAGCTGCCGAAGCAGGATTGCTTCGACGGAGAAATTATCTCAACAAACTAAAACCAAGTCAACTATGAGTATCATCCGATAGGACTATTTATTTACTTTCTCGCACGCGAGAATTCGCCCGTCCGCTTGACCTTGTGTCATATATATAATACACTTATACCCATGAAAACGATTATCCAAACCGCCACTTACATGACTTGGGAACGCAAACTGCGTGACAAGAAGGCCAAACTGATTATCGCGGCGCGGGTGTTGCGGGTAGCCCACGGGTTGCTCGGTGACGTGCAGCCAGTAGGTCAAGGCGTCAGTGAGTTGCGAATTCATCATGGCCCCGGCTACCGGGTGTATTTCCAACAGCGCGGCGATCAGCTGGTCCTATTGCTCTGCGGTGGGGATAAAAGCAGTCAGGCGCGGGATATAGAAACCGCTAAAACTCTGGCAAGCCAGTGGAGTGAAGACGAATGAAAGAGCCAATTTACGAATACGATCCAGCGGAATTACTCACTGACGCGGAATCTATCGCCATCTTTATGGCTGATGCTTTCGAATCGGGTGATGCCTCCTTTATCGCGCAAGCGCTGAGCGTGGTTGCTCGCGCCAAAGGCATGACCGCAATTGCAAAAGAGGCAGGCGTTACCCGCGCTCACCTCTACCAACTGAAAAACGGCAACCCGACATTGAAAACCATGATCGGCGTGATGCGTGCGGTTGGCCTGGACATGACAGCAAAACAGCACGTCGACCTGGCCCACGGGTAAACGTAGCGCCGAGTCAAACCCGCCGCTGTGCGGGTTTTTATCAAAAAGTCTTGCCAACGCCGCTTTGCCGGGCTGCTCAGAGGCCGAGCGTTGGGCGCGGGAAATAAACGCTTTTCAAAGCAGCAGCCGCAGGCTGCATCAAAACCTTGGGGACTGGAGCGCGCTGCCGGTGGTGGGTCTGCTCGTCAGCTTCGGAAGGTCGCGGTAAGCCCGGACTATCCAGAGCCTGGCCGCGTGCAAGGGGTCGTGGAATACCGCAGGCGCGAAGCGACAAGGATATGCCGCGAAAGCCCCTTGCAGGCAAGGCCGGGCGGCGGATAGGCCATTGGGGCGATCCGCTACCTTCCGATGATGATGAGCCTACCTGGTGTTGCGGAAGGACCGGCAAGCGGAGCGCGCAGGCCGCAGGCCGGAGACGTGAGGATCGAAGCCCGAAGGGCCAAGACCTGGCGCGCTTTTGGCCAGGGCTTGGTTCACGAGAGCCGTCCCCCGAAGGGGGCACGCATGCAGGCAGTCGTTCCTTCCATCACTTCCCGCTGGCTGTCGCGTAAAGGCTGGATTACTGTACATGCAAACAGTATTCCGGTGATTTATGAAAGTCGTAGCAATCCAGCCACTCTTGGGATCTGGCATCCCGCTTCAATTGTTGTCCTGCACCGCTGCCGGTGGCTTTCCCAGCCCAGCGGCTGATTATTACGAACCTCCCATTTCGCTCGATGAACTGTTGAACATTCGCGCACCGCATATCTGGATCGTGAAAGTCGAAGGCGAGAGCATGCGCGATGCCGGAATTTTCACCGGAACCCGATTGATCATCGACCGGACAGTGACGGCGTGTTCCGGACACATTGTTATGGCGTATGTCGACAACCAACCCGTGGTAAAGCGGCTGGCCAAGTCAGCTGCAGGGTGGACACTGGAATCAGCAAACCCGACATACAAGGCCGTCACTCCCGACGAATTGACGAAGTGTTTGGCGTCGTGACTTGGAGCCTGTCGCCTCATGAACTTTGAACCCCGGCGACCTGTGTTCGGCCTGGTCGACGCGAACAAGTTTTACTGCAGCTGCGAGCGTATTTTCCGGCCCGAGCTGAGGGGTAAACCAGTGGTGGTACTTTCGAACTCGGATGGCTGCATCGTTGCTTGCACCAATGAGGCCAAGGCGCTTGGTTTGAAGATGGGAGATCCATATTTCAAGATCCGGGCATTTCTGGAGCGCAACGGTGTTGCAGCGTTCAGCAGCAATTACACGCTCTACGGCGAGTTATCGCACAGAATGGCCATGGCTACATCATCCCTGGTCAGTGCCGTGGTACAGTATTCAATTGACGAATCCTTCGTACGCTTAGAGGACCAGCGCGAACCATTGGTGGACGTGGGCCGAGCTATTCAGGCGCGCGTGCTGCAGTGGGTCGCGTTGCCGGTCGGTGTGGGCATCGGCCACACCAAAACGCTCGCCAAGGCAGCACAACATGCCTCGAAGATCTGGCGAGAGAAAACCGGTGATGTTGTAGACCTGCGCAGGCCGGAGGCTGTTGAGTGGTTGTTGCGCCGGATGCCTGTCGAAGAAGTGTGGGGCATTGGCAGGCGTATGCGCGATAACCTGGCCGGAGAAGGCATTAAAACAGCGTGGGAGCTATCCCACGCTGAGCCGCGAACAATGGGCCGCAAATACTCAGTGGTCTTGGAACGGACGATCAGGGAGCTTCGCGGCGAGTCCTGTATCGACATGGAACAAAGCCCACCGGACAAACAGACCATTTGCTCAAGCAAGATGTTTGGTCAGCGCGTCCACACAATCGAGGGGCTTGGCCAGGCGTTGGCCACCTATATCCACAAGGCCGCTGAGAAGCTGCGCAAGCAGCGATCTTTGTGCGGTGGCCTGCGGATCGGCATACAGACCTCGTTCCATGGCGACGGTCCGAAGTACGCCAATGCAGCCACGATCATTCCCGACTACCCAACAGATGACGTGCGCGTGCTGACCAAGCACGCGTTACGTGCGCTGGAAAGGCATCTATAGGCCGGGCTTTGCGTACAGCAAAGCAGAGGTCATGTTGATGGATCTGCGAAAGCGTGGTGAGTACACGCAAGATCTGTTCACGCCGAGTCAACCGGCGCGCGCTCATGAGCGTTATGGACAAGATCAACAGACGGTGGGGACATGACTGCTTACGCACTGCAGCTACCCCTGTCGCCGGACTGGGGCATGCGTAGGGCTCTGCTGAGCCCTAGTTACATGACAAGTTGGGATCAGATGTGGACGGTGCAATGCTAGTCGTCAAAGAGTTCTCGGGCCGGGGCTGGAACATCAACCCAGTCAGCCTTTTTCATCCATTGAATGAATTCCATGACGGATTGCCCGCTTTTTTCGTGTAGACCTGCGAGCATTCCCGACAGTGACCGCTGTAGTGTTTCACCGGTTTCGTCGTCCTCTACCTCCGCATAGTCTCCGTACGGATCATTGGAATTAAACACCTGGCTAATATGCCTGCCATGAACCCAGCGGAGGTGTTCATGTTCCCGCCAATAGTGCGGAAAGCGAGTAGCCAACTCGTCCCAGTCTGTGAATGTGTAGTGATCGGGATAATTGCAATCGCCGTTTGACGTGTAAACCCAGTACAACGCGCCAAGCGTAGGGTGAACGCTACTCACAAGGACTTCGCTCATGTGCAGCCTCCTAAACTGTGCCGGACTTGGCCAGCGCATCGAGGCGAGCTTCACGTAGCTGCTCGATTTCGAGGCAATAGCGGCTATAGGTCGCGGCTTGGATGCGGTCAATATCGTAAAGAGCTTTCAGGTATCCGTGGGCTTGCCACGCATTCAAGCGCACCGTTAGATCGTGTTCGGCGTCATTGATCATGTCGATGTGCATAGCCAAATGGGCTGTTATTGGGTCTTTAATATCAACTGGTCGATTCATCATGCTGTCCCCTCTTGAAGGGCTGATTTCTAAATAGGACATTCTCGCGTGCGAGAATTGACTTAGTTTCTGGATGGGGGAAATGCGGGGATCGCCTCTCCCTTGGGGTCGGTGCTTGCGTCCCATGCCCACCACCTGGTGCCGTAATGGGTCCGGTAGTAATCAGCCTTTACCTCTTTTCGTGCCAGATACTTGGGATCAGCACGGCCATAAACCTCCATCGGATATTCAGTGCCGGCACTGGCATCCATCAACCAGAAGTCGGGGAATACCTGGTCTTCGCTTGAGTCGAACCGCAAGGGTTTGACGAACCTGCGTGATTCCTCACGCAACCTGGCCTCGATCAGAGCTTCATACGAGGATTCAACCGGGATCCACTCGTCACTGACCACCATCAACGCGACATTGAGCGCCTGTGCTTTACCTGGTTCCGTAGGTTGATCGGTCTGAACAATCGCTATAACCCGCCGTCCTTGCCTCCAGGCCGACAGCTCGCGTTTGAAACGGCGAGCTACGGTCGACCAGATCTCGTCGTCCAGGAACATGCGAGGTACACCATTGAAACCCGTGATGGTCAGGTAGCGAGCTGCGGTTTTTTCCCGGTCTTCGGTATGGCCAGCAAGCGGCGCGATCACCAGTAAGCGACGGTTGTTCTTAATCGCGCTCTTGACTTTCCGCTCGTTGGCTTCGGATTGAAAACCCTTCGAGCCTGCCGCAATGACAAGCGCATCGCCGATACGCATTCTCGACGCAAGCATTCGATCTGCAGCGTCTTGCAACCTGCTATGTACGAGGCCCAATCCACGCTTTCCAGCCATCCCCGGCGACCAAGTGTTGAGCCCGGCTTCGTTCCATAGCAGGTGCAACAGGCCGAGCAGGGTCATTGCCGGTTTTGTCGCTCTGCCGCTGGCCGAGCTGCTGCCGGTGGCTTCGGGTGCCTGTCCAGTGTCTGCGGGCTCTTTCTTGCGTAACGAGAGGGTGAGCTTGATCTTGAGATCACCCTCGGACGTTTCTTCAACCACGCCTTTACTGTACGAGCCAAGGCCCGATTTATCGGGATCTGGCGAGTAGTAAACGCAATCCAAGGCGTGTTCGGCGCCGGTGCGTGGATAACGCGAAAGGTGGAATGAATCGCTATCTGACATATGCCGTACAGCAAGGAGGCGGCAACCAGTGCCAGGGCATTGGCAACTGACCGTTGCCTGTTTGTGCGCTTTCTGCAGTACCGCTTTCCATGGTGCTGCATAGCTGGCCTGAGTTTGGAACTGCTCACTGTACTGCTTGACTGAATCGCCGTGTGCGATGGACACGGCGTATCGTTGATCAGACATAGAAGCCTCCTACTGATCGTCCCAACTTGCTTCGCTGGCCAGTGAAAGCGCGTTGGTGCGCCGCGTTAGCAAGTCACACAGGTACTCGGCGTCATTCGTTGCGTCGGTCGAATCACGATCCAATGCGCTGTTCAGCGCATCGCAAAGCCAACGACTGGTATCCGGTGCGCTCAAGACCGTCTGGATTTCCAGCTCTATCGCTGCCGGTGTGGTGTCGCCATGGGCTTGAACACCTATCCAATAGGCGTTTTCCCAAAGACTTTTCGGGTAACCACCCATGAAGTCCTGGTGGAATGGGGCTTGTTCCCGACTGCCAATACGGTCCTGATTGGCGTCATTCAGGCCCTGACGGTGGCCTTCTTCTTCGCAAAAATGGAATAGCTCGATCAGCTCAAGCCCGCTGAATTCTGAGTCATGCCTTCCGCTCCAAGGCATTCTGCCGCAATGATTAAACGAGATAGTCGGCGCATATTCTGCGGGGTTTTCGTGGAATCTGATGATGGTCATAGTAAGTACCTTTCCGGTTGTGAACGCATATCCGTTCGCTGTAAAACCTCACGTACCCGGTGTATACTCAGGCCGTGGATTTTTGCTCCTTCGCAAAAAACCCAGAAACCCGCAAGCATTGCCGTGCTGCGGGTTTCGTCATTTTAACTGTGCGGAATTGAAGGCATGTCAGGCAGATCTACGCCATCTAGCGTTTCCTGCGCGGGTGGCTCCATACCTGGGCCAGATGGCAATTGAATTTCCCCATTGTTCAATTTTGGAAACTGCTTGAGTTTGTCGCTGCCTAGATCGGCTTGATCCTCAGACGATATAAGCACCCGCGCATTGAAGCGGGCGTACTGCAGATTCTCGCGCTTGTCTGCCCACGCGATCCGGCTGTTAACCACGTAGGCCAGCGTTCCTCCTCGTTGGCCACCTACGCTGATGGTCTGAATCCAGTTGTGCTTGGCCAAGACGCTGATTGCCCGCTTCGTGGTTGCAATTGACGTATTCATCATCTTGGCCAGGGTGGACTGGCTGACGATCAAAGCGCCGGACTTGTCCATGTTCTGGACAATCAGGTGCATCAGTTGCCCGGCCCTCGGTGCTTGAGCTATGAGAGCCGCCCATGCTTCGTGGCCTGCCCTTTCAGTCTGAACCCATGTGCCGCGTTGTGTCGGTTGGACCAGTGCGCGGACTTCTCCTTCGTCATCAATCATCATGCCTCCGGCGAGCTGTGTTAGCGTGTTCGATATCGTGCAAATTTGGAAGATATCGAACAGTGTGGATCTATCTTAGCTCATGGCGTGAGCTATAGGTAGTGCATCCCTGCACGTTATCTCTCAAGAAATGAGAGATAACGTGCAGGGATGAGCGAGGGGTAGCTCACGGGGGGGGGGTAGCTCATACAGTGAGCTAACGTAGCTCACAGATAGTGAGCGGGGGTTCGCTCACGGATAGTGAGCTATGGTGGTGCAAAGTAGGTGAACTGAGGTTCGCTCAAGTCGTGAGCTAGGCCATGCTCTGGAAGCCCCGTAATTCAAGGGCCTCTATCTCCTGGTTCTAATGATCTCTAACCACTCCAACTCATGCAGTGTCTGTTAGGCACTCAAAGTCGCCTGCCGGCGGCGGCCAGTCGTGAATGAATGACAGACTACGGCTACGCCTTCGCTAGTCACTCATTCCCAACCGGCTCAACTGGATAACCCTTCAATCAGTTCGTCACGGATACGCATCACAGTCGTGGTTGAGCAAGCTGCATGACGGGCGACTGCTCGGATACCCAAACCAGCAGCCAGAAGCTCACTAACTCGCTTGCGAAGCTCCAGATCTGCAGGTCTGCCCTTATAGACCCCAGCGGCTTTTGCTTTGGTGATGCCTTGGGACTGCCGCTGCCGACGCTGCAGATAATCCTTACGGGCGATTGCCGCCATCATATCGGTCATCATTGAGTTAATCGCGGCCAACATCCGATCAGTGAACTCGTCACCAGACGGCAAAGTGAGTCCTTGGTAACTGGTGGGAAGGTCGACGGCTACGATCCGCAGACCTCGGCTGTCTATCGCGGTTCTCAGTGCCCGCCAGTCCTGGTCATTCATACGAGACAGCCGGTCAATAGCTTCAACCAGAATTACGTCACCCCGGCGCGCATCGTTTAGAAGGCGTTGAAGCTCTGGCCGATCAGCGAGCGTGCCGCTGATGTTCTCCATGTAACTGGCAGCGATAACCTTCCCATGGCTCGCTACGAATTCTTCCAATTGATCGCGGGCACGACTGGCGTCCTGATCCTCGGTGGACGCTCGGAGGTAAGCACGGACGAACATGGGCGCCTCTCTGTATCATTTTGGGTGTGTTCTTCAGAGTGTATCAGAAAGGCTGTCACTTAAATTGAATCGTTCGGGCAGATCGAGAGCCCCGCCGCGTCTTACTTAAGATATACCCAGATATGACAGTCAGGATGTAGGACGGGAGGACTCCCCACACCATTGATTACTCGCTTTTTTGTACAAACGCTGCAGAAGTTGAGGATGTACTACGGGGAGGGTTTGCCCCTGTACCGTACGATACAGGGGCTAACAAAAACGCTTACGCGTTGAAGATGTGAATTAGGAACCAAATTGCGATACCAAACGCTGCTGTGTTGCCCAGGACTCGGATGATTCAGGATGAGCGTTGCAATGAGTGGCATAAGCCAACGGGTATTGCGCTGCATGTACGTGTCGTTGTCGGTGATTTTTTATGTGTTCATAGTGTTTCTCCTTGGTGTGTTCAACGGTTCCACGCTTCCCTGAGTCGTGTCAGTACCGGCGCTGCATTTTCAATTGCTGTGCGGTGATCAGATGCCGCTGATATCTGCGCCATAGCATCAATCACGGGTTTGTACTGTTCGTCAGCCTTCTCCTTCCCGTGCAGCTTCACCAGCTCGGTGTGGCCAACATCAGGTAAAGGCAATGGTTTGTTGTTCTGCGCTTCGGTCAGAGCTTCGCGTGCGCTTTTGTAATTCAGTTCGGCGGTGGCTAATTTTTGATAGTGCTTCTGCCGTTCGATTTGCTCTGGTTCGAACTCAGCGGCAAGTTGAAGCTGAGCCATCAACCATAATGATTGGTCGATTCTGCTCACAGCTTCGGATAGAGGCCGTAGGATTTCGGACAGCTCTTTCATGGTGACTGGTTTGTCATTGCTCATGGTCTACTCCCTGTCATTCATTGAATTCTTCTGCCAGTAGCGCACGCGTGCCGCGTCGGCTTCCTTGACGAAGCGATCGATCATGTCGGTGGGTGCGCAGATCTGCGCGCACTTCCAGCCTTCGGGGGTCTTCATCAGGTAGGCCGAATAAATTTTGTCGCGAATGGCAAGTGCCCGTTGCTTGGTGAGCCCATGAGCATTTGCAACGGCTACAAGGCCCTTGCCTTCGACCAGCAGCTCATAGGCAACAACGAGGTTGCGGGCATGCATCTTTGACGTTGAACGGATCCGCTCGAATTCATCGGGCGGGATCCGTAGGTCCTGGTCAGCAACTCGGCTACTCATTCCGGCGCTTTCCAGTTCTCGGCCTGGGCGGTGCGAGCTTTTTCCAGCTCGTTCTTGAGATAGTCGACTTCGGATTGAAGGGTTTCAACCTGTGCAGATAGGACTGTATTCGCCTCGCGCAGCTTGTCGAGTTCATCATCGAGAAGGGCAGGGCCAGCGGGTTTGACCTTTGTCTTTGACCCGCCATGAACGCGCAGGGCTTTGGTGTTGCGCAGCGCGGTTCTAACCTCTGTCCGCAGGTTCATATCTGGATTTGCGTCTGCACGCTGTAGCAGGTCAGCAGCTGCATCGCTGTCCAAGCGATCAAGGCGACCTAGATCATTGACGGTCGATATATCCGCGGTGATGCCCTTGGTAACAGCCTCACGGCTGGCTCCGTCACTGGTTACGTTTTCCAGATAAGCGATGCGTTCCGCCACCCAATTGAGGCTCTTGTTCCATTCGTCAGCGACCGCCTGCAGGGTTCCCAGCTCGTCCTTGTCGGCTTTCAGAGCGAGAGCAATGTCCAGCTGACTAAGGTTTTCGCTGTGTACGTTCTCTGAACGCTGGATGCGCTTGGCCTGTGCGTCTGTAAGTTCACGCACAACCGCTTTCAGCAACATGCCTTTCAGTTCGCAAGCTAAGTAACGGCGTTCACCTGCAACCATCAGGTATTTGAAACCTGACTTGGGGTTGGGGTGGGGACGGAGAATTGCAGGCTCGATCTGTCCGTTCTGTTCTATGTCGTCGCCCAGCTCCTCAAGCGACTCCTTGGAAAAGCCGGGGTTGTTACGGTTTCGAATCTGCTTGATGCATTGGATTTCACCGGTGCTGACACCGATGATGGTTTCACCATCGTTGAGCGCCGGTCTCTTCTGAAAATCCGAAAGTTTTTTGGCAGTCGCAGTAACGGCCCTGTCAAAAGGATTTGGTGTCTTCGTCATGTGATCTACCTCAGATTGACCAGACCTTCTCAAGAACAGCGGCACAGGCAGATTTCATTTCCCGTCCTGCAGCACGCTGACTACCGGATTTCGCTTTCCACCAAACCGGATTGCCGCTAGCGAGTGCCGAGTTGATGCATGGACGGTGAACGATATGGACCGGAAACATGGCATCGCCATAGCTCTCCTGAAGGCTTGGCAACAGGTCAATTTCATTGGTTGATCGGCTGTTGATCTGGTTTGGAAGAAAACCGAGGAACTGCAAGTTCGGGTTGTACTGCTCACGCACAGCTTCGATAGTGGACAGAAGCTTGGGCATGCGAGCGAGCGTGAAGCCGCTGATATTGAAGGGCGACACCACCGCGTCAGATGCTGCGAGCGCGGCGATCATCCGGCGTTGCAGGTTGGGCGGTGTATCAATCATGCACAGGTCAAAATCAGCAGAGAAGTGATCGAGCGCTTCTTTCAACCTGGTCACGATGCTGAGATCCATGTCGTCAACATCCAGCAATGGAACATCGGCCTCGATTAGCCAGATGTTTGCCGCAACCTGGCGAGGGTACAAGCCCTTATATTCGTCGCTGAATAGCATGCTTGATTGGACATAAGTTGTGTCGTCCCCGTCTTTGAGAGGCGGGTAGAACTGCGACAGATCGCCTTCATCGAGGTCGACGACTAGAACGCGTTTACCTTGCTCGGCAGCGAGACTGACAAGATGGACTTCAATAGTCGTTTTGCCGACGCCGCCTTTCTGGTTCGCCACGGTTGTGACTTTCATCGCCATGGGTATTCTCCGGTGAGCGCTGATTTGTGTAGGCACATCCTTGCATGCGTAAACCCCTTGGTCAACACCTAAGCAGGGTTTACTTTGTGATATTTCTCGCATGCGAGAAAAAGACAGCCTGCTAAAATCGGCGTCGGGTCGGGGGTCTATAGAGCGGGGCGTTTCCTTGCGCATCTATGGGCACTGATCAAGGGTGGCGGATCAGGGCGGCTCCTGCCCGCCGCCCGACCTCTCTAGATCGGGCATTCTGACCGTTCGTCCCCAATTCTTAACAAAATGAATTTTCCATTGTCATTAGCGCGTGAAGCACTGTCTTTGTGCCACATCCGCTTTTAGGCAAGGCTGAGCCTTGCACCACTCGATGACGTGAATATGGAAATTCGCCACCTTTCAAACACTTATAGAACCTAAACCGTAGCCGGGCTAATGCCTGGGGCTAGGCCTTTCGTTTTTTATCTGCATGGATCCGAATTTTTACAAATGAAACATTGATTCCGTCAAATGAAATGCTTATTCTGTGTAACGAAACATCGATTTCATGGAATAAAACCCGATAGAGGGAAGAAATGAGAGGTGGGATCTAGATCAAAGACGTGTAGGACTCCAGTATCGCCCCTGTATCTAGTGAACGGTTGCCCTGGGGAAATGATGCAGAGCCTAGACAAAAGAGAGTTGGCGGTTTTCGCCGTCGCACAGCCTGATTACCGGGTCGTTCTTGAGGAACGAATCGACAGCGACGGACGAAAGTGGGCATTAATTATTGAAAGTCCTTCGACGGGACAGGTTTACAACGTTGTAACCGCGTTAGGGAAAACCAGGTTATTCAAGAATGCCGATACTGCTATCGACTTCATAAAGGAAACCTGCCCTAACAACCCTTTTAGAGTAATAACAGTAACGTACGGGGGTTCCCCGTCATGATGAAAGAGGCAATGGTATGCAATCTCAAACTTCCAAAGTTGGACGAACCGTAGAAGGACTGAACAAAGAAAGTTGGCGTACTTGGCTCAAGGCCAAGGCATCACAAACCCTGCAAAGCGTTCTCTCGCAAAAGACCCCGTCGCATAAAGCGATGATGCGTAATGACTGGATGGCCAAGGCCACCAAGTTTGCAACGCTGGGGTCGCTTCTCTCGCTGGCCCTGATCCCTGAATTCGCCAACGCGGCACTGGATTTCAGTGGATTGAAAAGCATGGCCAAGGACTTCGTGTCCTTCCTCATCTTTGACGTTGGTTACTACCTGGGTATCGCAGCCATTGCGTTCTGCGGCTTTCAGGCGAAGTCCGGTCGTATGTCGTGGGGCCAGTTTGGCTGGGCGGTATTCGGTATCTTCCTGGTGTTCTTTGCCCCGAACTTTGTCGACACGATCAAAGAAGGCGCTCAATCAAGCTTGAGGTAATCCATGGCCGAGCAAAATCCTGATGAAGGTGAAGTGCTCGTAGTGGCGATGGCCCGGCCATCAATGGTGGGGCCGTTTACCTTATCGAGTATTTTGATCAGCCTCATAACCCCAGTGTTGGCAGCACTGTTACTTCGATCACTTTATGTGCTCGCTACGATGCCAATACTTTTTGCCGCTGCGTACTGGATCTGTAGCAAAGACGTGTACTTGTTTGGTGTGCTGAGAGCGGCATTCAAGTTGAGAGCATCACGGCTACGTAAACTGTGGGGATATAGAAGTTATGCGCCTCGTTGATAAAGCTTTTAATAAGCTAGTGCGAAATATGGATCTTTCGCTTGGTGTCCAACATCCAGAAGGGTCCGATCAGGATCTCGATGAGTTGGTGGTCAGCGAGATGGTACCGTATGACGTGCATTATGACGATCAAACAGTCATCACCGGCGAGGATTCGCTGGTGCAGGTCATCAAGATTGATGGCCTGATGTTCGACTCGCTCACTAGCACGCAAATCAAGCTGTTCGAAGAACGCCGCAATACCGTACTACGCACAGTGGCAAGCAGTGATTTTGCCATTTACGTTCATGTCATCCGCCGTAAGGTGATCGACTTTCCAGAAGGGCAGGGCGGTACTTGGTTCTCCAAGTATTTCAATGCCCGGTTGCGCAAGCGCTATGAGAACAGAGGTTTCTACGTCAACGAGATCTATATCTCGCTGGTTCGGAACCGCTTTCGCTCAGGCGTGCCAGGACTCATGGATCGGGCAATCGCGCTGGTCACTGGTAACTCAGCTGCAGATGAAGCAGGCGAGACGCATGAAGCGATGGCCGACTCACTCTACAAGGCCGCAAACCTTGTACTGCGAGGCTTGTCCGACTATGGCGCTACTCGTCTGCGCATCCAGCGTCATCCGACTGCAACCAACGGCGTCATTGATCGCGAAGCTGCATATCAAGCAGTGTCCCGCTTCCAGTGGAAATGGGACGACTTCAAGGTCCAGCTGGGGGATCACGCCGAGTACGACGCAGATGCTGTTTACGATTACCTGGGCGAGGAATACTGCGAGCTGAGCAGCTTCTTCAACTACTTGATCAATCTTGAGTACCGGAAAATCCCGGTCACTGAACTGAAAATCAAGGAAGCATTGCCCTACGCCCGGTTGAACTTCCGCATCCTGGCAAACATGTGCGAGATTCGCGGCAGTACGTCAGCACGCATCGGTTCCATGTTGAGCATGGCTGAATGGCCGCGTCGTACACCGTCGCGCATGATGAACAAATTCCTGCAACAGCCAGTTGAATTCATCATCACTCAATCGTTTTTCTTCGAAAACCGTATTGAAGCTGAGTCGGCAATGATGGATGAAACTCGCCGTCTCAAGGTTGCGGATCCACACAAAATCTCCGAGGACGATGCCAAGGAACTGGCCGAGGGTATCCGTGCTTTGCGCCGTGGCGATACGGTCAATGGTAAACATCACCTGACCATTTTCATTCACGTTCCATCAGACACAAACACCACCGCCGAGAGTCGCAAAGCGAATGTGAAGCGACTGGATAATGCAGTTGGTTTGATCGAAGGCTGTTTTGTCGACCTGAACGTCAAGTCGGTTCGTGAGTGGTTGGCCCTTGAGACGTTCTTCTGGTCGCAGCTACCTGGTCAACAAGAAGCTCTTATCGGTCGCCGGGGAAAGATCAAGTCAACCAACTTTGCGGGCTTCGCATCGTTGCACAACTTTGCTCGCGGGCGTCGTGACGGCAACCTGTGGGGCCCTGCAATCACTGCTTTCGAAACGGAAAGTGGCACTCAATACAACTTCAACTACCACCGTGAATTGGAAGGGATGGTCGCTGGCCACACTGGCGTGGCTGCAGGCACCGGGTCGGGTAAAACCGCATTGATCGCTGAAACAGTCAGTGAAGCGGACAAAGCCTTGCCGGTTGTGTACTGGTTTGACATGCGCTACGGGGCCACGGTTTTCATGATGGCCATGGGCGGCGTGCATTCCATCCTTTCCCCGCACAACAGCATGGGTTGGAACCCCTTCAAACTCCCTGACACGCCTGAGAACCGTGCCTACCTGATCGATCTGCAGATCCAGATGCGTGAGTGCTACGCAAGCACCGCCACTGAGGCCGACGATATCAAGCGGTTCAAGGATGCAGTAAACGAGAACTACGAGCTGCCGTACGAAAATCGTCGGTTGCGCAATGTTGTATGGACCTACGGGCACGGTGCATTAGCCGACATCATGGCCATCTGGCACGGGGCCAAAGGAATCGAAGGTGCAAACGCCGGCGTATTTGATAACGAAACCGATACTTTCGATCTCAGTAAGTCCCGGCACTACTGCTTTGAAATGTCGGAGCTGATGAAAGGCGGCGAAGCACGCCCGGAACTGCCGGTAGTGATGAGCTACCCATTGCACTGCATTGAGCAGGCCATGAATGGCAGACCCTTCATTCTGGTTTTGGATGAAGGGCAGAACCTGGTCAAAAACGATTTTTGGTGCAATCGAATTGACAATTTCATCATGCAGATCCGCCGTAAAAACGGGATTTTGATCTTCATCACCCCGGACGCGAAGTACTTCCACAGTGAAACCGACTCCATCGACAAGCAGACCGTAACCAAGATCTACCTGGCCAGCGACTCGGTGAAAGACGAAGACCACAAGAACCTGACGGAGGAAGAAAAGAAGTGGTTGCGCGAGCTGAATCCAAAGGACCGCAAGTTCTTGATTCGTCGCGGCCAGGAATCGATTCGTGCGTGCTTCGACCTGTCCTCCGATAACCCTGACGAAGACCTGTCCGATTTCATTCCGGTCCTGTCTTCAAACGATGTTGGTGTGGCCTTGATGTACTCAATCATTGAGCGCCTGGGCACCAATGACCCCGAGGTCTGGGTGCCAGTTTTCATGGCAGAGGCCAAGGCCAATAACACCCACAACTTGAAGGCGATTCGATGATGGCTCGTATGAAGAAATTAAGTATTGCTACAGCAATAGTGATGGTTCTCGGTGGCTCAGCTCACGCGGGGGTTCCTACATTCGACTATGCAAACGCAGCCGCGATGGCTCAAGAGTTGGCCCAGCTTCAAGAGCAATTCAAGGTACTCAAACAGCAGTACGAAACTCAGACCAACATTATGAACAATATGCAAGGTTCCTATGGTCGAGGTTCTATCGGTCTGAATGATTCGATCAATTCCGCATCCGTAGTGCCCGGTTCCTGGCAAGAGGTTGTATCTCGTCAAAACTCGGGTGCCTACGGCAGCAAGCAGTCGTATTACGAGGAACTGGTCAACACCTTGCCGCAAGAACTGTTCGCCAGTCCCGACAGCAACCGGGCACGCGGATACCAGCTCAGCTCTAACTCTGTTGTCGCTGCCATGTCAGCGGGTGAAGCGCTGTACAGCGAGGTACAGGTTCACTTGAACAACCTGACCACGCTTTCCATGCAAGTTGATAGCACCACCAACTCCAAGGATGCCGCCGACCTGCAAAACCGAATTGCCACTGAGAACGGCATGCTTACGTCTGCCCAATCCAAGCTGCAGGCATTGAACATGAACCTGCAGGCGAACCTGGCTAATCAGGAAAACCAAGCAACGTCGCAGAACGAACAGTTCTTCCGTTGGAAAAAAGACTAATTCTCGCGTGCGAGAAAAGGAGATCACATGAAAACTCTTTGGCTGATTCTCAAGATCATCACCGTACCGGCCTGGGGGCCTCTGTGGCTGTTCTACCGGTTTGGCAAGTTCATGCTGCTGCTCGTCATCGTGTCTGCGGCTTCGGGCTGTGTAACCAACACCGGCAAGATCGACAAGTCGCCATGTGCCTGTGAGTTCAAGCCTTTCGTTATTCAGGCCAAGGAGGCCCGCAATGTCTAAGTTCTTCACCGTCACCAATACCGTGTGCGTGATCGTCGCCGGGTTTGTCGTGGGGACCATCATCTACGTCAACACCACCACCTTTCAGTTCGGTAGCGAGGCTCCAGCGGCTTCTAATGGCGATGCTCCCGTACGGATCGAAACGTCTTCTGGCAACCCGTTGTTGAAAGCCACTAAAGCTGATGTGGCCAGGTGGTTTCCGGGGACATGCTTCGCCGAGATCTACATGAAGAACCCATCGTACAAAGGGGGCCTGGTCGCTGGGTGCATCGACAAAACGTCGAAAGAGATCAAAGCCGAAACGGGCGTGACACTTGGTGCTGATGACTTCCGTTCTTCCGAGGTCATCACGCACTTCAAGTCTGTGTACGGGGCATCGAATCCATGGCGGACCTAACCCTCAAGGGCCTGATTGGGGCGACCGATGAGGTGACAACTAGCTTTGTCGCCGAGGTCTTCCCAAATCTCGCTGGCTTGGTAGAGCCCCTGGTCTGGACAATCGCCGTCGCTTATTGGGCAGTCCTGGGTATTCAGACCTATAACGGCAAAATCTCTGTTGCGCCGTGGGACATTGTTAAACGGGCAATGCTCACGTTTATGGTCTTCCTGACGCTCAACTGGTCAACCGGAGGGTCGGCGCTCTATCAGATTTGGGGCACTTGGACTGAAACCATTGCGGCACAAATTATGAGCCGGGGTGTTGATAGCACTTCAATGCTTGACGCGCTTTATGTGAATGTCGGCCAGGTCGCAAGCACGCTGATGAACGTTAGCTGGCGTCAGTTTGGCATGATCATCATGGGTTCGGGTTTGTTTGCGGTGAACTGCATTTTGTTTATCGCTGCAATCCTGAATATGCTGATCGCTAAGTTTGGTGCAGCAATCATTATGTGCATCTTGCCAATACTGCTCGGGTTCGTTTTTTTCGAGCAAACACGGCAATGGACAATGAGCTGGTTTAGCAAAATGCTGAACTTCTCGCTGATCTACATATTGTCCATCGCAATTGTTCGTTTTGGATATGCGATTTTCGGTCAAGCAATTGATGAAGTCGCCAATACAGCCACCATTTCGGATGCTGCGTTGATCACCGCTCAACAATGGGGAACTCTTATCATCGTTGAAGGCGTGTTGATCATCTGCTTATTGCAAGTTCGTGGGTGGGCAGCTGCGATTGCTACCAGCGCAACAGTCGGTGGTTCTTCGTTGGCGATGATGGCATTGCGAACTGTAGGATTGGGGAAATAAGCAATGGACAATACATTGAAGAAAGATGAGATTGCACGCCGTAAGCGTCAGCTCGAACACAAGAAGGTAAAACAAGAACGTAACCGTAGTTACTTCCTGAATGGTGCGTTCGCACTAGCCCTGCTGGGGTCGGCAATTGCCATCGCGTTCCTGGCTGAAACAAAGACGTTCGTCAATGTGGTGACGGTGATCGGCGCCGATGGTGAAGTGCTCAAGCAGCGCACGGTTACGGCGGAAAACGTCGATAAAGAGCAGGCTGTTATCGAAGGCGTTCTGTTTGATTTCATTCGTGCTTGTAACACCTTTGACCCTCGCCGCAAGCAACAGCTGTCCGATACCTGCCACACGTACATGACCCGGAATGTCGCTGTCGAATATGAGAAGGAGATCAGCCCTGATAACGCACGCAATCCATACGCTTCGCTCGGAGAAAACGACTGGATCGAGGCCCAACCCAAGCGCATGAACAAGGTTGGTGATGAGTATCAGGTGATATTCCTTTCAACCAATCACAAGTGGGGTGACAAAGAGCCAAGGGTTACTTCCTACCTGGCAACGATAAAGGTTGCACACACAATGGTCCCTAGAGCCTTGGGTGATCGTTGGGAAAACCCGTTTGGCACCTTGGCAACTTTATACCGTAAGAGTGAAGAACTGAGCCGCCAGTAATTCATTCCCACAAGGAAACTAATCATGAAAAAACAGTTCGCTCTACCGACAGCTATTGCCCTGAGTTTGGCTCTGTGTGCATTTAATGCACAAGCCGCAAAGTTGCCGAGGGCTCTGTCCTCTGACAACCGTGTCAAACAAGTGCCTTATGACCCAAACCAAGTTTACGAGCTGGTCGGGACTTACGGATACCAAACATCCATTGAGTTCGAAGCGGATGAAATGGTCAAAGTCGTTGCACTTGGTGACACGATTTCCTGGCAGAGCATGCCATTCCGTAACCGGGTTTTCTTGAAGCCCGTGGAAGACAATGCAGACACAAATATGACGGTGATTACATCCAAGCGGACGTATTACTTTCAGCTCAACAGTACGAAGGCGAAAACAAGCCAGTCGTACTTGATCCGATTCGTTTATCCAACCAGCCGTGTCACATCGTTTAACGATGCAGCGGATACCCCAGCGCCTACGGCTACTGGGCCAGTCACCAGCACCGGTACTCCTTCTTCCCCGAACATCAACTACGGCTATTCGGGTGACAAAGAGGCCATCGGCCTGCAGGGCGTCATGGATGACGGTCAGTTCACCAAGTTTTTGATGAAGAAAGGTGCGGATCTGCCGCAGTTTTACCGCGTGCTGCCTGACGGCACTGAGGCAATGGTCAATGCTCGCCGCGAGGGTGAGTATTGGGTGGTTCAGCGCCTGGCCAGCATGTTCGTGGTGCGCAGCGGCAATTCCTACATCTGCGTTGAAAACCTGTCGAATCCGTATAAGCGCACTGTTACTCGGGGTGCGCGTGATGGGGGAGGGGCATAACCATGGCGAAGGAACCTATCAAACCAACTGATCAACCAGCGGACAAAACCCGCGAAGAAGAAATGGCCGAGTGGAACGAGTCGCAATCGAACTCGATGCTAAAGGCTGGCTCTGGTGGAAAGCGCAGCGGCGTTCTGATGATTGGCGCGGCGGTTGTGGCGTGTGGTTTTGTGTACTGGCTCAAGCATGACAGCGGCGAGCCTGCTGCCCCTGCAAAAAACGACGAGATAGTCGCTGCTGATCGCCGCAAGGTCCAGGACCCAACACCTAAGCGCGAAGCGGCGAAGGTCAAGCCAGTGAGCAACGATGGCGAGCCTGGCGCACCCGCTGACACTCCGCGTTCAACAGCTGAGCGTCAGACTCAACAGGAGGGCTTGAGCGAAGCTGAACGTCAGCGTCAAGCGTTGGAATTGCAAGAAGAGGTGGCGCGCAAAAAGATGCTCGCTGCGCGTCAACGCTCCGCGATTTTTGCAACTGCAAAGGACGATGGTTTTGCGCAAGGTCGTGACGATCAAGATCCAGCTCAACAGCCAGCCGGTGGGTCGTTGCTGGGCGGTAACTCGGGTAATTCCGGGCGCGTCTCCCGCAATGCCAACGAGAATTTCGCATCGTCGACTTACTCCACCGGCGTACCGGTGGCGAAAGCTCGCGCTCTGGAAAATTTGCAGTTCAAGGTTCTGCAGGGTGCTGCAATCGAGGCGACTTTGCAGCCACGGGCGCAGAGTCAATTGCCCGGTCAGATTTGTGTAACCACTGCTCAGGACGTTTATGCGGCGGAGGGTCGCCGCGTAATGATCCCTTGGGGGTCTTCGGTGTGCGGGAGCTATAACGCCAGTCTGTCACCTGGTCAAGAGCGCCTATTCACCGTTTGGAACTGGTTGCGTATGCCCAAGTTGCCGGGTCGTCGCGCCATGGAAATTGCATTGGATAGCGCTGGATCTGACCAACTGGGCTCCGCTGGCCAAGGTGGTGTCGTTGATAACCACTGGGCGCAGATCTTCGGCGTTGCTGCTGCCGTCTCGATCATCGGCGCGGGTGCTTCCAACTCCGGCGTTTCCTCGGGTGATCAAGAAAACTCGGCCTCGCAGTACCGTACTGAAGTGCAACAGGCTGCTGCTGAGTCCTCGCAAACCATTCTTAGCCGGTACGCAAACATTCAACCGACAGTCACCGTTCCTCATGGCTCACGCGTTGTGATCTACCTGCAGCGTGATTTGGACTTCACCGAACAGTTCGCCGAGGAAGCCAAAGAGGCTGACAGCGGCGGCGTGAAATTCATTAACTGAGGTTTTTCCATGTCTGAGATTGCTTCGTTCCGTCAAAAGCTGCGCAGCTTTGATTTCCTGCTCGATGACCCTGCGGTATCCGAGATCGCTATCAATGGTCCAGGCAACGTATGGGCCGCGTATCGCGGTAGCCGGTTCATGCGCCCCGTCGTTGTGGATGGCGTCACCCTTCCGCTGATCAAGTCGCTGGCCGAGTTGATTGCGGCGCATACAGAGCAAGAGGTCAACGCTTATACGCCGATCCTGTCCGGTCGCATCCCTATGGACATGAGCGACCACGTAGCGGACTCGGAACGTGGCGACTATCGGGTCCAGTGCGTGCTTGCGCCTGCCGTTGAGCAACATATCGGCGGCATCGTCTGTATTCGTAAACCTGGCCGCGTTCAGCTGACGATGGACCAATACATCGCTTCGGGAGCGTTTGACCAGATCAACGAGGCACGCACGCCAGATCAGTACAGCGATGATCACCTGGTCGAGTTGTACCGCGCCAAGCGCTGGTCGGAGTTTTTCATTGGGTGCGTCAAGGCCCACAAAAACATCATGATTTCGGCAGGGACAAACGCTGGCAAAAGCACCTTCCTCAATATGCTGTTGCAGCATGTTGACCCTAATGAGCGGATCGTCACCATCGAAGATACCCGCGAGATCCGTCTCAAAAGCGAGAACGTGGTTCATTTGATCTATTCCCGAGGTGGCCAAGGCAAAGCGCGGGTCACTCCGTTTGATCACCTTGAGTCGATTCTTCGTCTTACGCCTGACCGCGCAATCATGGGCGAGCTTCGCGGTGCTGAGGCTTACCCCTATCTTGAATTGCTGAACACCGGCCATAGCGGTTCATTCAGCACAATCCACTCGGACAGCCCCGACCTGATGTTTGACCGGCTTGCGTCGATGGCATCGCGTGGCGGCTCTGACATGACCAAAAACCAACTTGTGGAATTCTCACGTCACCTGATCGACGTAGTGATCCAGTGGGAATACGGCTTCGATGGCCGTCGATTCATCACGGAGGTGCAATATGCAAAAGCTGCCTAAATTCGCGCTGGCCATCCTCGCATCGGCCTGCCTTGTCGGCCACGTTGCCGCCGAAGAATCACAGCCTAAACGTTTCTCCGAACTGGCAGCCAAGTGCGCCCCGAACGTTCACGCGTCAACGCTCAAAGCGCTGATAGGCAATGAATCCTCTTTCAACCCTTACGCCATTGGCGTGGTTGGTACTCGTCTTGAGCGTCAACCCCAGTCCCTAAGTGAAGCCGTTGCGACGGCTGAACAGCTGGAGCGGGATGGCCACCGTTACGCGATGGGCTTGGGGCAACTGCTTGTCACGAACATGCGCGCCCGGGGCCTGAGCTATCAGGACGTTTTCGAGCCCTGCCGCAACCTGCAGGCGATCAGCAATTTGCTGATCGAGTATTACAGTCAGGCCCTCAAGACCAGCAGCACGAAGCAAGAAGCGTTGTTGAAAGCAACGTCGATGTATTACAGCGGCAACGAACTGCGCGGTTTCAAACCAGACCATCCTGGGGAAATGTCCTACGTCGAAAAAGTGGTCGACCGTGCAAGTAACCCAACGCCAGAAGATCCAATTGTGCCCGCGTTCGACGTTCAGGAAGCCGCTCAAGCCATCCCTGTAGTTGCTAGCACCAAATCCCCATCGAAAGCGCGTAAGCGCGCTCAGGGAGCCTCTGAGCAGCCTGCTGGCCCGTGGCTGACCTTCACTGATTCAAACGGTCAGGCGGTAGCACAGGCACAACCCCAAGCACAGCAAAAGCCGCAGATTCAGGTTCAGTTGGATACCGGCGATGCGCCCGAGGAAAAACGGCAGTTCACAGCCTTTGACGGGCAGACTGCTAATGCTGAGCCAGCGGCAACGCCCGTACAGCAGCAAGCCACCCCTTCGTTCGTACAGATAATTAACTGATTTCTCGCATGCGAGAAAAGGAGATCCCAATGCGCAAACAAGTTTTAGCTTTTCTGGCGACTTTGGCATTTGCCGGTGTTGCCCAAGCAGGCGCGCAGCCCCCTAATGACCTTTCGAATGGGGAAAACAGCAATGACGATGCTTGCGGTGCAACTCTCTGTCTGCTTGGCATGTCCCGCGACGGTGATTGCGACAAATATCTCAAGCGCTATTTCAGCATCGTGAAGTTCAAGCATGGCAACTTCAGCCCATCCCGGACTGCTGCAGCCCGTGGGGATTTTGTCGCGCAATGTGTTGAAGCTCAAGACAGCGCCAAAGAAGCAAACGATAAGTGGGGAGGCTCGCGCTATGGGTTCTAAGTTGCACGCCGCCCGCATTTTTGCCTTCTCCGCGTTCTTTGGCTTGGTGTCTCCAATTGCTTGGGCGGACCAGTCCACGGACGCCAAGCCGTCAGCGGCGGCGGTCGATGTAGACGGTGCACGTCGCATCGAGGTGGGGTTTTCTCCGGAAGGATCTGCCCGCGACCTGGTACTGCGAACCATTGATTCTGCCTCCAGCTCGATCAGGCTCTCGGCCTACGTGTTCACCAGTCCTGATGTTGCGAAAGCATTGATCACAGCGAAACAGCGCGGGGTCGATGTGGCGGTGGTTGCTGATTACCAAGGCAACCTGCAGGGCAACGGCTCGCGGGCTGGGAAACACGCGCTGTCACTCCTGGTACGTGCTGGCATACCGACGCGCACGATCAGCACTTACGCGATTCATCATGACAAATTCATCGTTGTGGATGGCAAAGCGGTAGAAACCGGGAGCTTCAACTACTCCGCTGCCGCCGCCAAGAGCAACAGCGAGAACGCATTGGTGGTTTGGAATGATGCCGATCTCGCCGAGCAATACCTGAACCACTGGCAAAGCCGGTGGGATCAGGGCAAAGCTTTCAAACCGCAGTATTGAGCGAGGGTCTACCAATGGAAAAAGACGAAAACCCAATGGACAAGGATCGAACGCAACAGGGTGAACGTGGTGCTTATCAGCTGACAGGAGGCAAGCGACCTGGTGAGAACGCGGCGGAGCATGTGAACGCTTCGCCACGGAATGTCGAAGACTGGGCGACCGATCACAAGCGCAGTAGTGAGCCATCCTTCGAACTGTTTCAAAAATACGGTCCTGCTATTCAGCCGGACATTGGCAGGGCCTACGATGGCCCAATTGTTCACCGCGATTCACAGTCGTTTTATCAAGCTTCGCGGGTCAATGGTTACGATGTTTTGATTGAACACAAGCGCACGTCGCTCAACAGCGTGCAAGCCGCTGTGTTCACCAGTGACAGATCAGTGAGCATTCGCTATGTGTCTGAAAGCGTCGGCATAGCGAAGCCAGCCATGGAGCTGGATGGGCAAAGATCACCCGAACACCTGCCTAAAGGCGCCGCTGGAATAGGGCGGGTTTAAACCGCGTTCAATTGCTGCAGATCTAGGACAGATAAGAGGATTAGGACATGGCCAAAGAAGACGTTACTCAAACCACCTACACCATCAATCAGGAAGGCAAAGAGCGTCAGGTATTCACTGACGCAAAGGCCGCTGGAGAAGCGTGGTTCAAGGCTGACTTGACTAATAAACCGATGATCCTGGTACAAGAGCCCGGTGATCGTCCGAAAATGTACGCTGGCACCGGTGTGCATGAGGGTAAGCCATACAAGGATTTGCCGTTTGATAATGCACCTGGTGCAGCTAAGTTCAAGGCGTCGTTCAAAGGCGCTCTTGAGCTGAGCAAAAAGGAGCATGCCGGTGCTGCAGCTGGTAAGCCTGCAGAACCAGAACTTGCCAAGTCAAAACCGATGGATATGCCTGCGTACGAGCGCGCTGTCGCTGGCAAAACCTACGAAGGCAAGGTGGTTGGGTTCAAGGAGAACCAAGTCATACAGCAGATCGTGAATGGTGATCGCGTCACGCACATTGCGCATGACCGCTCCGCGCTGAGCAGTGCAAAGTCCGGTCTTGTTCACCCTGGCAAAGACTTGTCGATTCGTTACCCTTTCGCCGGTGTGGGCATAGTCAAAGATCGTCAGCTGCAGCATGAACAAAAGGTGCCTTCGCACCAGCCCAAGGGATTTGGCGGAATGGGCCGAGGCTGAACAAAGGGAGATTGTTTGAAAAGGGGGCTTTGCCCCCTTTTTGCTGCCTGCGATAAATGTGATGGCGCGCCATGCTGTCGGGGTAATGCCGAGATAAGGGAAAATTAGGACATTCGTTCTGTAACGATATGATTTATATAGTTTTTTATGAGTCATCATTTCGCATAAACAAAACGCACAATCCAGCCCTTTGCTTAACCCTTCACCAAGTCTAAGCGTCAGGTTTACCGGGTAGAGTAATGCCGAGATAAGGGGGAAATTCACTCACTTAGTTCGTAACTGTCTATTCTTAATCGCTTTTTTATTTTTCCGCGAACACTCCAAAATCATTGGTGGCAGGTTCCTCAGCGGGCCCGCCGTCAATTCTTAAGATTTTCCGGGTCTCATGGGCTTGGAGCTGGTTTACCAACACCTCAGTTAGCACGGGCTGAGTCCAAAGTTTTGTGGGTGCATGTAAACCACGTTTCGAGCATGTCGCCTTGGAATGTAGCCTTAGGAAGCCTATATTCGACTGCGCAATCAAGTGTCAAATCCAATGCCCTTAGGAGTTGAGGGCTAGGTTGATGGCTTACGCCGTAGTAACGAGCCGGCGGCGTTTTCTTCGAAGGCTCTAGCCTCCTCGATATAGCTATGTACGGTAGCATCGTGCCGCCAGCCACCCTGGCGCTTGATCTCTAAAAAGTCCGCCCCGGCACGGTAAGCACTGGTGGCCAGCCCTCGGCGCAGGCTGTGGCTGCTCATCTCGGGCACATACAACAGTCCTGCGGCGCCGGCCCGCGCGGCGAGGATCGAATTAACGCTACCCTCGTACAGCGCCACCTTGCCGACGACGCCCCAGCGACTGATGCGTCGAAACAACGGGCCTTGCTCAATCTGCGCGGCCTCCAACCAGCTGCGCAGCGCCTTCGCTGGGCAGCAGAGGCTGTCGCCGTAAGGGATCGCTCGCTCCAGCCCCTCACCCTCTTGATCGGTTTTGGAGCGCGGCAGCGTGATCCGTAGACCTTCCCGTTCCCACTGCAGATCTCGAACCTCCAGCGTGACCAGCTCACTGCGGCGGAATGCTCCAAAATAGCCCACCTGCAGCAACGCGCTGTCACGTAGCGCGGCGAGCCCTTCGAGCGTGTCCAGGTGCGCCACGATGAGTTCGAGATCTCCCAGAAGCAGGGCTTTGGCTTTTTGTCGAGGACGCCCGTTCACCCGCTCGATACCGCGCAAGGTCTTGCGTACGGTGGCGCTCGCGGCCGGGTCGGGAAAGCCCTGATAGCGGTGCCATTGCCCCAACGCTGTGAGACGCAGGGCCAGGGTGCGCGGGTTCAATACTTCGGCAAAGGCCAGCAGGTAACGAATCACCAACGCCTCGTCGCACGGCAATCCGCCGCCCCAGGCTTGAAAGTGACGAATGGCCGAGCGGTAGGTGCGCCGGGTGTTGTCGGAGGTGGCCGCCGCAAGAAAACGTTGATGTTGCTGAGCCAACTGCTCGGGCGTGGCAAGCGTACCGTGGGTACGCGCCTGCGCCGCCCGTTCGCCGAACAGTATCGAGGGGACGCCTTCGTCCTTATTGTTTGCCGTCATCTAGAATGCCTGTTTAGGCCATGTGTACTGCGGATTATAGAAGTGAATGCCGATCATGAACATCTCACCCACGATAAGTGACCTTTATCGTGGGTCAGCTGGCAGTCTCACCGGGCTTAACTATTCTGTACTTAAATCGATGTATTACGTTGTCCATAATACGGTACGAAAAAATCCGAGGTGTTCATGGCCCGTTCCGGCGTTCTCTATGTGCATGTCGCCCATGCTGCTGAGCGGCTCGTAGCCGACGGCCACAATCCCACGATCGACAGCATCCGTGCCGCCTTGGGCGGGACCGGCAGCAAAAGCACGCTTGCACCCTTGTTGAAGCGCTGGAAAGCCGCGCACCCCGGCACGCTGGCCCAGGCCGAATTGGGGCTGCCGGCCGAACTCGTCCTGGCGGTGAAAGGTGTGTACGAAAAAGTACAGGCGGATTCGGCCCTGCAAGTCGAGCAGGCTGAGCAGCTGCATCAGGCAGCTACCGCCGCGTTGCAGGAGCAGTTGCAGCAAGCTTTCGTGGAGCACGACGCGTTACTCAGCGTTCAGGAGCAGCAGGCCCAGGCGCTGGCCGCCGCCACTACGCGCAGTCAAGGGCTGGCAGAAACCGTGCAGCGTCAGGCGGTGGTCTTGGCCGGTCTGGGCAGTGAGAAGCTCGGACTCGAACAGCGCCTGACTGATCGCGCCTGCGAGGTGGCCTCACTGACCCAACAACTGCAGCAGCGCAGGTGCAATCTGAGCATTACCAGGTATCGGTTGCTCAGCAACGCGCCGACGAGCGCCAGAGCGCTGAACAACGCCAGCAGCGCCTGGAGCACGAACTGAGTGAACTCCGGCAACGCCTGCTCTCTCAGCAAACCCAATTGGGTGAACTGCAGGCACAGAAACAGCGTCAGTCGCAAGACAATGATCACCTACAGAATACGCTGCTCACGACCCAGGAAGCGCTCACCCAAAGCCGCAGCGCGCATGAGCATGTGGTACTTCAACTCACCGAGTTGAAGCAAATGCATCAGGCACTGGAACAGCGCCATGGTCATGGCACGGAGTCTTTGGCTGAGGCGCAGACGAACCTGGCCGTGACCGAGCGGGAGCGAAGCCTACTGGCGGAACGCTTAACCCACACTGAAACCCAATTGAGCGAGTTGGCCACAGAAAAGCAGCTCATCCAGCAAGACAACGCGGGGTTATCCCGTCAGCTGGCGAAGCTCAGGGTTGAGGGTAGTCGGTCCTGATAGGGGCAATGAGGATGTAGTTTCGATCTGAGCTGACTGCCGTCCCCTTATGGCGCGGGAAACTCCAAGTGGAAGGCGGTCCAGCCGTTGGCAGAGGTGCACCAGACCTTGCCTTGATGCGCTTCAATGATAGAGCGGATGATGGCCAGGCCCAAGCCGGCGTTACTCGGACTGCCTTCGCGTCGAGTTGGATGGACACGGTAGAATCTGTCGAATAACTTATCCAGATGCTCAGGTGGGATGGTTTCGCCAGGATTTTCCACTGTCAGAACAGTGGAGGTGTCGCTCCGGCTGAGCTGCACCCTGATGGTTTTACCTTGTGGGGTATATCGCAGCGCATTGGAAAGGAGGTTAGAAATAGCGCGATGCAGCATGAGGGCATCGCCTTGAACACTTCCGCAACCAGACAGCTCAAGTTCAATACCGCGCTCATCCGCTAGTAGGCCGTAGTATTCAAGCAGTGTATCCACCACTCCCTCAAGGGCGATCCACTCACGCTCAGGGGTGATCAAGCCATTGTCCGCCTTGGCCAGGAACAGCATGTCATCGATCATGCGAGACATGCGTTTGAAGTCCTCCAGATTCAAGTAGAGGTTTTCCTCGTACTCCTCGACGTTCCTTTTTTTTGAAAGAACGACCTCTGTGTGCGTCATCAGATTGCTGACCGGTGTACGCAGCTCATGGGCAATGTCAGCCGAATAGTTGGAGAGCCTTCCAAAGGCGTCGTCCAGTCTTGCCAGCATGGCGTTGAATGAGGAAACCAACTGCCGTAGCTCCACTGGAATAGACACCATTGGAATACGTTCCTTGAGTGAATTAGCAGAGATTGAAGCCGCGGCCCTGGTCACCTGATCCAATGGGCGCAAGCCGCTGTGAGCGACTATCCAGCCCAGACCGGCGCAAACGAGGGCACAGATCAACAACCCTATCCAGAGCCACCACTTGAGGGTTTCGAAGAGGAACATATTGTCGGTGACATTGAGAGCGATGATCACCGTCATGGGCTTCTCTTGCCCTGCAACGGCGACCTGCGCGGTCATGCCGCGAAACATCTGCTCCTGATTCTGCCAGTCCCAAACTCGGCGGCTTGCAAAATCGCGGAACCGCTCGGGAATATTCATTGCTGCCGGATGGGCAAAGAGTACCTTTCCACTGCTGTCGGAAATGGTCGCGGTGAGATCTTGATTCGTCCCCAGCAATGCCTGTAGTTGTGGCTTTAGCTCATCGAAAGCCTCAATGCCAGGCAGCTTCCCCAAAATGCTCTGGCTGGTTTGCAGCTTTTCGAGCAGCGTATGCTCATCGAGTGAATTGAAGTGCTGTTGACAGAGATAGTTGAAGCTGAACCCTCCGACAGTCAGCACCGCAGTGACCACGAACATGAACATCAAACTCAGACGTGTCGTCAGGGAGAGGCTCTTCATACTGACTCCGGTGCGTCGAGCATGTAGCCCATTCCCCGCACGGTACTGATCAATTTGAGGTCGAAGTCATCATCAATTTTTGCTCTAAGCCGCCTGATTGCTACCTCGATGACGTTGGTGTCGCTGTCGAAATTGATGTCCCAGACTTGCGATGCGATCAGTGATTTGGGCAACACCTCACCCCGTCGGCGAAATAGCAGTTCAAGAAGGGCAAACTCTTTGGCCGTGAGGTCGATACGCTTGCCTCCCCGAAGGGCCCTACGCTTCATCAGATCGATTTCAAGGTCAGCAATCTTGATATGGGTCTGTGACGGAGCACTGCTACCTCGGCGCAAAAGACTCCGAACCCTGGCCAGCAGCTCGGAAAAGGCAAAGGGCTTGATCAGGTAGTCGTCAGCGCCAAGCTCCAGCCCCTTAACCCGATCCTCCACCCGGTCACGAGCAGTCAGGAAGAGTACGGGGACATTCTTGCCTGCCGCGCGAACCATGCGCAGCACTTCCCAGCCATCCAGGCCGGGCATCGTAACGTCCAGTATCAGCAGGTCATAAGCTTCGCTTAGGGCGTACTGAAGGGCGTTGGTACCGGTAATCACCAGGTCTACATTGAATCCGGCCTCATTCAGCCCCTGCTGCACGTAGGTACCAATTCTCGGCTCGTCTTCAGCTAACAGGAGTTTCATATGGGGGTTCTCACATAGATGACACCTGGAGTGTGCGGGGGTTTGAGGTTACCCACCAGAAGCTTACATAAATGTAATTTTCGCTTCAGGTTCCCATCAGGGAGGGCCGTCTAGGGTGAAACCATGAGCACCGTGTAGGGCTCATCTCGACAGCCAAACGTAAACCCTATTCTAGGTTGTCGTTGAACATTTACCCGCTTGAGGAGACTGTCTCATGCAACTCATAAAAACTGCGCTTGTGATCGGTTCGGTCCTTCTGTCGTCCATGGTGTGGGCTGAAGGCGGTGGAGACCGTGTTATTGCCCGCTTTGCCGCTCATCAGAATCAGGGCACAAGCATGGAGCAGCAAGCTGTGAAATCGCCGCCAGCGCCTAATCTAAAGGGGGTAACGGTTCATAAATAGGCTTGAATCAGGCATGAGCCGCTGTGTGGTACGGGAGCGCTACTGAGCTTGTCTCAAGGCGTACTCAACGTTGAGGGAGCTATGTGCTGTGATGGCTCAAAATCTGGACAGAACTTTGATCAAGCTGCTCATGGTGCTGCTGTTTGTCGTAGCGGCAGCACATGGTCAATCTTTGATGTTTAAATCCGAGCCGTCAAATGTCTCTCTTAACTGTCCAGTAGCGCAGAATATGCTTTCTGAATCGAGCAGAATGAATATCTGCCCTGATATGCTGAACCCAGTCACTTGCTCGGTAAGTTGTTCCATTCCCTCAACGGGAGCGGTCGCGTTCCTTGTTTCAATCTGGCACACCTTAAAGTCTTCTCCATACGACTGTTATACCACTTCACTCGGTCGTATGCCCGTTGCTCCAGACCCTTTTCCGCCCAAGTATTCCAGCCTGTCCTAACCAAACCAAACCAAACCAAACCAAACCATGGGCAAGCTTGTTCGTTCTTTTAGCAGCACAGCCAAAAGAACATTTTAGAAATCGATTCTTTTGATGGACCTAACGCATGCCTCTACATGACCCAGCCGGTACGTTTGAACATTGGTTTTGTGTCTGAGGTATGTCAGTAATCAATACCTGAAAAGCATAGAGGATTAGCCCATGACCAAAAATATAGCGCGATACGCAAGAGGTCTGTTGCAACGTCACCCACTGCTTGCAGGGCTTGCCGTTGCAGTTGTTTTCACCTTGCTCTTTAACCTCCACAGCCTGTTTTCAGCAGCCACTCTGCCCATTCTATTTTCTATTCTGCCCTGCCTGTTAATGATCGGGCTCTGCATGAAAAGCATGGGCGGTAAAACTGCCTGCGAGCAGAAGGCTCTGGATCAGCCGTTGCTGACCCAGAGCCTGTCGAAAACCCAAGTCGTTGATCAGGAGAACTATTATGCGTAACTCTATTGCCTACACCGCCGTACTCGCCGCTCTCCTAACTCTTGGAACTGTTTCCACGAGTTTTGCCGAACAGCCTAAGAGCACTACCAAGGACAGTTCTGACATGATGAAGGGAAAGGATATGCCGATGATGGATGGCGGTAAAATGCCGATGAAGGATATGAAGAAGGAGATGTCAACTATGATGAAGAGCTGCAATACAATGATGGAAAGCATGAACAAGCATATGAACAGTGAGTCCCCTCAAGGCGGCAGTAATGTGAAGTAACAGCTCGTTCAGCCGCTAATTTTGTGTGCCTCTTAGGCAGAGCTACACAAAAAACCACTTCTGAGTAGTGGTATTGCGCACAAGCCGTATCGCTACTCAGATGCTCCCATGTTTCTTCCAGGTGCCGGCGCTGAATGCCGATCCACTGTTGATCGAGAAGGAGCCTTATCATGAATGACTTTGCCATGCACTATGGGCGTTGGAGTTGGGTGCTGATCATGGTGCTCATCGCATCCTGGGTCCTCTACCGTTTCGCCGCCCCACGCAGCTGGCGCGACTGGATGGGCGCAGGTTTGGTGCAAGCGTTCATCATCGCGTTATACGCCGAGATGTATGGCTTCCCACTAACTATTTATTTGCTGACTGGTTTTTTGGGAATAGATCTCCCGCTGACCGGATACTCGGGCCATCTCTGGGCAACGATGTTGGGCTACGGTGCTACCGGGGCCATGCTGGAAATGATGTTGGGCGGCGTGTTTATCGTGGTCGGCTTGGCTCTGTTGATCCGGGGTTGGGTCCAGGTTTACCGCACAAGTCTGGAGGGGAAGCTGGCGACACAGGGTGTCTACGGTGTGGTCCGCCACCCGCAATACACCGGGATCATGCTGGCGGTCTTCGGGCAGATCGTTCACTGGCCGACGGTTATCACGTTACTGTTGTTTCCCATAATCGTCTTGGCTTATGTCCGCCTGGCGAAGCGGGAGGAATCGGCCTTGACCGAGCGCTTTGGCGAGGAATATCAGGCCTATCGGCAGCAGGTGCCAATGTTGTTCCCACGCCTGCGGAATTGGCGGGAGTTCATCCATTCACTGCTCTTTGCTTATCAGCAATAGCCTAGTGTTCTCTGAGCCTGCGTGACGAACACGTCACCAGAAACGGGTCGCACAGAATACTTGTTGACCGAAAAAAAGGCGCCTACCTCAGGCGCCTAAAACCATCCTCTAAACCAAAGGAGCAAAACAAGAGGATGGTGGAGCAATCAACTCTTCATTGCACGGCAAGCGTGGCGGCAAGACTTTCGCTGGCCAATACGGCCTATTAGTGGCTGATGGCTGGCCCGATATCAGCTACTGAATGCCGAACCAGCCAGCCATGCCAGTGTTACTTCAGCGTCTTGATCGACACGATAGTGGCTGTCATTCCCTCGGCACGAAACTCAAACGCTACTCGATCCCCAGCCTTCAGACCTGCCAGTTGTTTGGTTGTTGCGTTGAATGCCATGGTCATGGCAGGCCACTGCACCGCCGGAACGGCGCCATGAGCGATCGTTACCATGTGCTTTTCAGAGTCAATCGCCTTAACGATGCCTTCCGCTTTGGCTCCGGACACCTCCTTGGCTGTCTGGCCCATGTTCATGGTTTGCATTGATTTCCCCCCCATATCCATCTCCTCTGCATAGGCATTGAAAGAGAGCGTGGCTACGGCGGTTACAATTGCAATTAGAGTCAGTTTCATACGATTTTTCCTTCTGGGGTTGTGGGTACAGCGGGAAGGTGCCGGCGGCGCATCAAACGGTAGGCTGCCGGAATGACAAACAGGGAAAGCAAGGGCGCAGTGACCATACCGCCGACCATCGGCGCGGCGATGCGGCTCATGACCTCGCTACCGGTACCGCTGCCCAAAAGGATGGGTAGTAGACCGGCGATGATGACGGCCACGGTCATGGCCTTGGGTCGAACGCGTTGCACCGCGCCTTCACGAATCGCCGCGACCAGCCCACGCTCAGTGCTGTCGCCGAGGTCTTCACGTTCGGCCCAGGCGTTTTTCAGGTAGAGCAGCATGATCACGCCAAATTCGGCCGATACACCGGCCAGGGCGATAAAGCCGACACCGGTGGCCACCGACAAGTTGAACCCCAGCAGATAGAGAAACCATGCGCCGCCAGTCAATGCGAACGGCAGGGTGGCCATAATCAGCAAGGCCTCATCGAAGCGGGCGAAGGTCAGGTAGAGCAGGACGAAAATGATCAGCAGCGTGGCCGGCACCACCAGCTTGAGCCGTGCATTGGCCCGCTCAAGAAATTCGAACTGCCCCGAGTAGCTCAAACTCATGCCTGGCTGCAGTTTGACTTGCTCGCTGACGACCCGGCGCAGGTCGGCGACCACCGAGGCAATATCTCGGCCACGTACGTCGATATACACCCAGCCTGAAAGTCGGGCGTTCTCGCTCTTGAGCATCGGTGGTCCTTCACTGACCTTGACCTTTGCCACCGTGCCGAGGGTGATCTGGCTCCCCAGTGGGGTGTAGATCGGCAACTGTTCCAAGGCGCCGAGCGAGTCACGCCACTCACGGGGATAACGGACGTTGATCGGGAAGCGAGCGAGCCCTTCAATGGTCTCTCCGATGTTTTCACCACCGATAGCGCCGGCCACGATCGATTGCACATCAGCGATGTTCAGCCCATAGCGGGCAGCGGCCTTACGGTCGATATCCACATCGATATAGCGGCCACCGGTCAGGCGTTCGGCCAGGGCCGAACTGACACCGGGCACATCCTTGGCCACGCGCTCGACGGCCCGAGTAGCCGCATCGATCTCCGTCAGATTGGTGCCGGCAATTTTCACCCCGATCGGGCTCTTGATCCCGGTAGCGAGCATGTCGATGCGATTGCGGATCGGCGGTATCCAGATATTAGTCAGTCCCGGAACACGCACCACCCGATCCAACTCTTCCACCAACTTCTCCTGGGTCAATCCGGGTCGCCATTGCTCGCGTGGTTTGAACTGAATAGTGGTCTCGAACATTTCCAGCGGTGCCGGATCGGTGGCGGTTTCAGCGCGACCCGCTTTACCGAAAACGTGTTCGACTTCGGGCACCGTCTTGATCAGGCGGTCAGTCTGCTGCAACAGCTGCGCCGCCTTCTGCGCCGACAACCCCGGAAGCGCCGAAGGCATGTAGAGCAGATCGCCCTCGTCCAGCGGTGGAAGAAACTCCCCTCCCAAGCGAGACATCGGCCATATCGCGCTGAGAAAGATCAGTACTGCGATCAGCAGGGTGATTTTTGGCCGACGCAGCACCGCATCCAGGGCCGGTTGATAGATCCTGATCAACCAACGGTTCAGCGGGTTCTGTTCCTCATTGGGAATCCGTCCGCGAATCCAGTAGCCCATCAGCACGGGCACCAGAGTCACCGACAATCCGGCCGCAGCAGCCATGGCGTAGGTTTTGGTGAAGGCCAGTGGCCCGAACAAACGGCCCTCTTGAGCCTCCAGGGTGAACACCGGAATGAACGACAGGGTGATGATCAACAGACAGAAGAACAATGCCGGCCCGACTTCGGCCGCCGCTTCGGTCATCACATGCCAGTGATGTTCACCCTTCAGTTCTTCCCCTGGATGGGCCTTGTGCCAAGCCTCAACTTTCTTGTGGGCGTTTTCGATCATCACCACGGCGGCATCGACCATGGCGCCGATGGCAATGGCGATCCCGCCGAGTGACATGATGTTAGCGTTGATCCCTTGGTGGCGCATGACAATGAAGGCAATTAGCACCCCAACCGGCAAGGAGATAATGGCCACCAGGGATGAGCGCAGGTGCCACAGAAATATCCCGCAGACCAAGGCGACGACAATGAACTCTTCAATCAACTTGTGGCTGAGGTTTTCCACGGCGCGGTCGATCAGCTTGCTGCGGTCGTAGGTGGTGACGATTTCTACCCCCGCCGGCAGACTGCTTTTCAAGTCGTCGAGTTTGGTCTTGACCGCCGCAATGGTCTCGCGAGCGTTCTTGCCACTGCGCAGAATCACCACGCCACCGACGGTCTCACCTTCACCGTCGAGTTCGGTGATGCCGCGACGCATCTCCGGCCCCAGTTGGATCGTGGCCACATCTCCCAGGGTGACCGGCACGCCACCCGCACCGAGCTTGAGGGGAATTGCGCGAAAGTCATTGAGGGTCTTCAGGTAGCCAGAAGCGCGCACCATGAACTCGGTCTCCGCCATCTCCAGCACCGCACCACCGGTTTCCTGGTTGGCCTTGCCAATCGCCTCGGTGACCTGCGCCTGAGTGATGCCCAGGTTGGCCAGTTTCAGCGGATCGAGCTGTACCTGATACTGCTTGACCATGCCGCCCACCGTCGCCACTTCCGCCACATTGGGCAGGGTCTTCAGTTCAAATTTGAGGAACCAGTCCTGCAAGGCCCGCAGTTGAGCTAAGTCGTGTCCACCACTGCGATCCACGAGGGCGTACTGATAGATCCAGCCCACCCCCGTGGCGTCGGGTCCCAAGGCCGGTTTGGCGCTGGCGGGCAGGCGACTTTGTATCTGGCTCAGGTACTCCAACACCCGCGAGCGAGCCCAATACATATCGGTACCGTCTTCGAACAGCACATACACGAAGCTGTCGCCGAAAAAGGAATAACCGCGCACGGTTTTCGCCCCCGGTACCGAGAGCATGGTGGTGGCCAACGGGTAGGTCACCTGATTCTCAACGATCTGTGGCGCTTGTCCCGGATAAGGCGTACGGATGATCACCTGAACGTCAGAGAGGTCTGGCAGTGCATCGATGGGCGTGCTCTGAACTGACCAGATGCCCCAAGCGGTGACAAATAGCGTGGCCAGCAGTACCAGGAAGCGGTTGGCCACGGACCAGCGGATAAGGGCGGCGATCATGGCTGGCCCCTTAGTTTTTCCAGGCGCTCAACGCGCAACCCATCATCGGTTTGGCTCACTGCAATCCGAACCTTGTCGCCCGCCTTCAGTCCTTGCATGAGCGCAGGGTCCGCCAATGGGAAGGTCATGGTCATGCCTGGCATGCCCAGCGTCTTGAACGGCCCATGGGCGAGGGTCACGTCTTTGCTGTTGATCTCGACGATCTGCCCATCCGCCTCATGCAAGGCGTGTGTCGCGGCAGCAGGTGGTGGCATGTCCAGCGTGCTGGCGACGATACCCTTGAGGCTGGCCTCGGAGTCGAGCAGGAACTGTCCGGAGGAAACCACCTGCTGGCCTTCTTCCAGACCTTTCAACACCACGGTCTTGCCGTCGTTTTCCTGCCCGGGTTGCACCTCTACCGGCCGGTAGCGACCAGCGTCTTCGGCGAGCATCACCAGGACGCGTCGGCCGGTGCGAATGAGCGCCTCGCTTGGCACCCACAACACGCTTTGCTCAGTCGAACGATTCAGCCGCACCTGCGCCGTCAATCCGGGTCTGAGGCGCCCGTCAGGGTTGGGCAGTTCGACGCGTACGCGAACGGTGCGGCTGTCCGGATTCGTTTCCGGCAGAATCGCGCTGACCGTGCCGTTGAGCACAGTCCCCGGGAAGGCTGGCAGGCGTGCTTCTACCGTTTGACCGACGACGATTGATCCAGTCTCCGACTCTGGAACGGCCACCGCCAGCCAGACGCTACTCAAACCATTGACGCGTGCCAGGGTCTCGCCGGCCGCCACGGTCATCCCCGTACGCACATCCAACTCTTGCAGCACACCGCTAATGGGGCTGGTGAGGGTCAGGTTCGGCTGGACCTTGCCGCTGCGTTCTACCTGGGTAATCAGCGCCGCCGGCATCCCCGTGAGGCGCAGCCGTTGGCGTGCCGCCGCCAACAAGTCAGCATCGCCGTTACGTTTAAGTGCGAGGAATTCTTCCTGAGCAGCAGCCCATTCCGGTACCAGGATATCCGCCAATGGCGCATTGGCTTTCAGCACATCGCCTGGCGCACGGGCATAAACCCGTTCCACAAAACCCGCGGTACGCGCCTGGATCACGGCGACATCCCGCTCGTTGAACGCCAGCACACCGACCACGTCCAGGCTGGAGGCCAGGACTCCACGAGTGACGGTTGCGAGGCGCAGGCCGAGATTCTGGGTCAGGCTTGGGTCGATACTCATGGCCGCATTGTCCGCCGCGGAATCAGCGTATCGGGGCACCAACTCCATATCCATGAAGGGCGATTTGCCCGGCTTATCGAATTTCTGTTGCGGCTGCATCGGGTCGTACCAATACAGTGCCTTGCGTTCGTCTTGCGTCTTGGGACTCTGCTCGGCGAGTGCACTAGGCATTCCGTTCATGCGTTGTTGAGCGAACCAGTAACCGCCTGCAATCCCCAGGGCGACCAACAAGCCAGTCAACACAGCCGTTTTCCAGATTCGAGTGCTCATTGGCTGGTTTCCCCATAATTGAAATACAAGCGCGCATTGGTCAGGGCTCGCTGTTCTTCGACGTCGATTTGTTTGAGACGGGCCTCGATGAGCTCACGTCGAGCCGCGACGACAGCTGCCAAGTCGCCTTTACCGGCGCGGTAGCTGGCCATGGTCAGTCCGACCTTTTCCTTGGCCAGGGGTACCAGGCTGTCCTGACTGCGGTGTACGGCACGGTTCAGACGCTCGTAGTCGGCCAGATCCGCCTCCAATTGCTCGGTATGCTCGCGTGTCAGCGCTTCGCGCTCGGCTTCCAGTTGATTCAGCTCGGCGTGTTTGGCGGCAATCTTGGGATTTTGTCGGGAGCCGGGGAACAGCGGCAGGTCAAAGGTGAATTGCACGCTGACCATATCGCCGAACTCCCGCCCGCGGCGCTGGTAATCGAGTTCCCAGCTCCAGTCGGACTGCTTTTCCGCCTCGGCTTCACGCACCTTGGCTTCGGCTTCGCGGGTCATCGGCGTGAAAGCCGCCAGCGCAGGATGATGTTGCAGCTTATGGGAATAACCTGACGTATCGACGGGCCATTGCGGCAAGCCACCAGTTGGCTCGTCGTTGGCCGCCGGACCAATCCAGCGCTTGAGGGCCGCTTGGGCTTGCGCACGCAGGCGGATCAGTTCGTCCTGTTGTTCCGCCAACTGAGCTGCCTCCTGTTTCGGCGTAACCACATCGGCAGGCTGAGCACGACCACCGGCGATCTGCGCGCGGACGGTATCGGTCAATAGACGATTTTCTTTGTAAAAGTCCTGGAACAGCGCTTCCTTACGTTCGACGGAGTAGCTGCTGATCCAGGCCAATGCCGTGGCCTGACGGACATTCAGACGCTCCACACGGCCTTCGGCCGCAGCTCGGTCAACGGCCGCCTCAGCGACCTCAATACGTGCTTTGCGTTTGTCGCGGTTGGGTACGTCCTGCATGACCCCGACCATCTGCATGGTCATGAAGTCCTGGTCAATGCTCCAGCGATCGGGACCGCCAATGGGATAGTTCTGTACGCCGAGCTTTAACTTTGGATCGGGTAATTCACCGGCAGGGATGGCTGCGCTACTGGCGGCTTGCAGTTTGGCCGCCTGGGCGGTCAATGACGGGGCATTGTTTTCGGCCAGTCGCAACGCTTCATCGAGTGTTAGGGGGGCAGCTAGGCTCGGCAGGGCCAGCACGCTTGCCGCCAGGGCAGCCACGACGGGCCAACCTGCACAATAGCGTTTGGGGTTCATGCTCACGATTCCTGTGATGTTCCACTGCGCGCCTCTTAGACAGGCACGCAGAAATGCCATCCCGCCAGGGCGGGATGAGACTCAATGTGGTAAAGAAATCAAATACGAGGCGGTCGCCACACCCCGGACGGGGTATGAGCGGCCAGGAAGTCGCTGAAGAGGGATAGCACCAGCGGACTGGACAAGCGGGTGACAGGCTTGATGATTGATACTTGCAGCATGCCGCCGGTCTTGCATTCCTGGCCAGGCTTGCAGGGTTTGCCATGCTCGGAGGGGCTTTTCATGTCGTGACAGCAGTCCTGCCCCATATCACCCATCATCGCCATGCCCGTCGTTTTCATGGGGCACGGTTCTGTCGGTGCCTGAACGCCCGCCATCCCGCTGAGGGGAAGCGCCAGGCTAATCAGAAAAATGAGGCAGCACCGCAGATAGCGTTTCATGCGGGGGAGTCTAGCGGCTGGTAGCGGACTGTACAATTACGAATCTGTCAGGAAGAGCCCGTTGGCTAGAGTCTGAAGGTCAATAGGAACCTCCTCGTGCAGAAACAAGGACGCGTTAAACAACCAGGCCCAACTCGCTGATAAACAACCAGGCCCAACTCGCTGAGCGTGGAAATAGTTACCGCTTACGGCATATCGTGTGAATCACGTTTGGTCGGTTTGACCTCCTGTGTGTCATCGGTAGTGGGTGCATCCTTGTGCATGTTGCGCATACAAAACACCATCGACAGCGGACACAGCAGCACCAGAAAGATCAGTGCGTTCGCCGCGATCCAGGCTTGAAAAGCAGGAAACAAGACATAGGCAGCCGCCAGGATAATGGCTGCACCGATGCCCAGCTGAACCATTGAGGGTTTATTACGAGTCATGATGCTCTCCTATCGGGCAAGTCATTGGGGGGTAGATCATCCAGAGCCTGCCCAGGTGGTTGCTCAGAATCATCGCAATGCTCGGCCAGATACGACAGGGCCTCGCACATGACCTGAAGCGTGGTAATGCGCGCATTCAGCGCATCGATATTGCTCAGCGCTATGGCCTGAACCTCGTCGTCAGGACGATTGCGGTCCCGCCATAACGCCAATAAGGCACGAACCCGCTCGATCGATAATCCCAGATCTCGTGCATGGTGGATGAAGCGTAAAACGTGTACATCGCGCTCGCAGTAGACGCGATAGCCAGACCGCGTGCGCTGTGACGGCGGGATCAGATTGATGCGCTCGTAGTGGCGGATCATCCGAGCAGACAAACCGCTGACATTTGCCGCCTCACCAATGTTCATTAGATCCTCCTGTTCGCTGAAACGCCGAGTCAGCCCTATTCTCGTTGTGCTGGCTGCCACCGCTTCAGCAGCAAGGCGTAAGTCACCACTGAGACACTGGACAGCGCCATTGCCGCGCCAGCAACCACCGGGCTCAACAGGCCCATCGCCGCCAGCGGAATACCGATCAGGTTGTAGACGAAGGCCCAGAACAGACTCTTCAAAATCCGCCCATAGGTGTGACGGGACAGCATCAAGGCATCCGCCACCAGCGCCGGGTCGCCGCGCATCAGGGTGATACCCGCGGTATGCATCGCCACATCGGTACCGGTCGACATAGCGATACCGACATCGGCCGCCGCTAATGCTGGCGCGTCGTTGATGCCGTCGCCAACCATCGCCACGACTGCGCCGTCGACTTTCAGTGCCCGTACCGCCGCCGCTTTGTCGCCGGGTAGAACCTCAGCGCGCACCTCGTCGAGGCCGAGTAGCTTGGCTACGCCGGTGGCCGCTCCAAGGTTGTCGCCGGTAATCATCACGGTACGGATACCCAGCGCTTTCAACCGCGCCACGGCTAACCGTGCGGAGGGCTTTAGCACATCACCAAAGGCAATCAGGCCCAACAACTGTGGCTGTTCGGATAGCTCGGCAAGCCAGGACACGGTGTTGCCGGCCTCGGCCAACGCCGCTGCACGAACCGCAAGCGGTGATAGGTCCACACCCATCTCCCGCATCAGCCGCGAGCTACCCAGACGCAGATCGCGGCCTGCCACTGAAGCCGCCAAACCTCGCCCCGGCAAGGCAGTGATCCCGGATGCCGGTAACAACGTCATGCCTTTTTGCCGGGCTCTGTCCAGTAGTGCTTGGGCCAATGGGTGCTCGCTACCGGCCTGAGCTGACGCCGCTAGTTGCAGCAAGCGTACACTGTCGCCATCCTTCGCTTTCAGAGCCGTTACCTGGGGCTTGCCCAATGTCAGCGTGCCGGTCTTGTCAAAGACCACTACGCTCACCCGATGTGCAATCTCCAAGGCTTGCGCATCTTTGATCAGAATGCCGTGGCGTGCGCCGACCCCTGTACCAGCCATGATCACAGTCGGTGTGGCGAGGCCCAACGCACAGGGGCATGCGATAACCAATACCGCTACCGCGTTAATCAGCGGGCCGGCCACCTCGCCGGTCAGCCACCAGCCAATCAGCAAGGTCATAGCCGCGACCACCAGCACCACCGGCACGAAAACGGCACTGATCCGATCGACCAAACGCTGGATCGGCGCCTTGGTCGCTTGGGCGTTTTCGACCAAGCGAATGATCCGAGCCAGGGTGCTTTCCGCACCGACTGCTGAGATCATGATCAGCAGCAGACCTTCGCCATTGATTGCGCCACCGGTTACCGGGTCGCCTTCACCTTTCGCCACTGGCAGGCTCTCACCGGTCAGCAGCGACTCGTCGAGATGGCTTTGCCCGTCATGCACCACGCCGTCCGCCGGGACCTGCTCGCCCGGCCGCACCACTACCATGTCACCGACGATCAGTGAACTCGCAGAAACTTCGTACTCCATCCCGTCGCGTCGCACGCGGGCGATGTCTGGCCGTAGCGCCTGTAGTGCCCGGATAGCGTCCGCGGTATGGTGCTTGGCGCGTGCTTCCAGCCACTTACCGAGCAAGACCAAGGTGATCACTACCGCAGAAGCCTCGAAATAGAGGTGCGGGACGCCGGGGCCGGAATGCGTCGCCAGAAGATAGACCGACAGCCCGTAGCTCGCGCTGGTACCGAGCGCCACCAACAGGTCCATATTGCCGCTGCCTACGAGCAATGCTCTCCAACCCGCCCGATAGAAACGCGCACCCAGCCAGAACTGAACAGGCGTGGCCAGTAGCAACTGCACCCAGCCTGGCAGGCTCCACCGTGCGCCCAGTAATGCGGTGATCATCTGTATCACCAACGGCAAGGACAGCACGGCGGCCACAGCCACCGGCCACCAGTCACGGTGAAGCGGAGTACCCGTGGACACCTCGGCAGCCGGAACGCTGGCCTCGTAGCCGGCAGTTGCTACCGCTTGAGTCAGCACCGCCAGTGATACTACGCCGGACACCGCCCGAACCCTGGCCACTTCACTGGCCAGGTTCACCGTGGCCGACCGTACACCCGGTACTTTTAGAAGGGCTTTTTCGACGCGCCCGACGCACGAGGCACAAGTCATGCCGCCGATGGCCAAGACCAGTTCGTCTTCTTTCACGCGGTAGCCCGCGTCTGTTACGGCCTGGAGCAGGGGCGTCAGTGCTGCATTGACATCAACTTCGACGGTTGCCGTTTCGTTGACCAAGTTGACACTGGCGGCAGAAACACCAGGCACTCGGGTCAATGCTTTCTCGACACGTGCTACGCAGGAGGCACAAGTCATGCCCGCTACGCCGAGTGTCCATTGCTGGACAGGATTAGGCGTAACGGTAGCGGTATGGGGAAATAGGCTGGACATCACCAACCTCCTGAGGAACCTCTCTACCGTAAGGCTGGACCTTGCCATTGCGGTAAGGTCAAGCAGCAACGTGATCGCTGGACGAGTCCGCGAAAAGAGGATTGAGACGGGTCTGTCGGCTGAGTCCCCCCTTCAATGCTTATTAAGCAGAAAGGTCTTCTCTTTCAACGTCATACAGAATTAATGCGTTGGTTTCCGCCTCGTCTTGGTGCGTCTCCTATACTGATTCGCGCTGACAGACTCAACACAAACATTCGAGCGCCGTTGGTACAGCAGGCAGAGTGCTGACAGCGTCCCTTCCAGTCACTGTAAGGAGATCGAACATGGCAATCCGTATTGGCGACGAAGCACCGGATTTCACCGCCGAAAGCACCGAAGGCCCGCTCCACTTCCACGAGTGGATTGGCGACAAATGGGCCATCCTGTTCTCGCATCCTAAGGATTTCACCCCTGTCTGTACCACCGAACTCGGGTATATGGCCGGACTCAAGCCGGAGTTCGACAAACGCAACACCAAGATAGTCGGGCTCAGCGTCGACCCGGTCAGCGACCACCGGGCCTGGGTCGGCGACATCAAGGAGACCCAGGGCCATGCGGTCAACTATCCCATGATCGGCGACGAGAACCTGGTAGTGGCGAAGCTCTACGACATGATTCACCCGAATGCCGGTGGCGGCCCACGCATCGCCGTGGACAACGCCACGGTGCGTTCGGTGTTCATCGTCGGCCCGGACAAGAAGGTCAAGGCGATGCTGATCTACCCGATGAGTGCCGGGCGCAACTTCGACGAAGTGTTGCGCCTGCTCGATTCGCTGCAATTAAACGCCAAACACATGGTCGCCACCCCTGTGAACTGGCGGCCGGGCGAGGACGTCATCATTCCCACTTCGGTGTCCGACGAAGAGGCCAGGAAGAAATACCCGCAGGGCTTCAAGACGTTGAAGCCCTATCTGCGCACCGTGGCGCAGCCGAAGTAACATCAACCAGCAAGGGCTCAGTCACGATTGGAGAATGGATTATGTATCTGGGAAAGACTCTACGCCGGACGATATCGATTGGCGTGTTGATTGGGCTCACCCACCTGACTGCCGGCGCCGCGATGACGGTCACCTTGAAGCACGTCCATGGGCTCGCTTTCAGCCAGGATGGGCAACAGCTTTCCATCCCCAGCCATGACGGCCTGGCCCTGTACCGTGATGGCCACTGGAGCAAGGCACCTGGGCCTGAACACGACTACATGGGCTTTTCTGCCGGCCGTCAGGCGATCTATAGCAGTGGTCATCCGGCCAGTGGCAGTCCCCTGGTCAATCCTCTCGGGTTAATCAAGAGCAGTGACGGTGGCAATACCTGGCAGCCGCTTGGACTTCAAGGAGAGTCGGACTTTCATCTGTTATCCAGCGGTTTCGACAGCGGGGCTATCTACGTTTACAACACGCACCCGAACTCGAAAATGACCTCTCCTGGCTTGTATTACAGCCTGAACGACGGGGCCACCTGGCAGCATGCTGTGGCGCAAGGAATGGGGCCAGAGCCGAGCGCATTGGCGGTGCATCCCACTGACAGCAAAACCGTTGCTGTGGCTACCGGCAGTGGCCTGTTTTTATCGAGCGATGCCGGCGAGCACTTTCAGCCGGTTATCCAAAATGTTCAGGTGCCAAGCGTCAGCTTCAGCCTCGACGCAAAGAGCTTATGGTTCGGCAGCTATAACAAGGTAGCGCTGCTCTCGATCCTCGACCTGAAGACCCACGCGATCAGCGCCCTCGGTTTGCCACCCCTCAATCAGGATGCCGTCGCTTACCTGGCGCAGAGTCCGACCAATGCTCAGGAGTGGGCGATGGCGACGATCAAGCGTGACGTCTATCTCTCGCAAGACAACGGCAAGACCTGGAAAGCGATCGCACAGGCGGGGCAAACGTTGGAATAAGCCTCCTGAGCGGCGTACCACCTGGGCCTAGCCGGTCAGCGATGAGCAAGTCCCCGTTTATCTCCGGAAGTATCTCACTACCGCGAGGCCCAGCCTCGCGGTAGGTCTATTGGTCTGCGACTCCGGCAAAGAGGACGCAGTACCATTACGCAGTTAATGGGTGACACAGGGCTGTAGCGTGGTATGGCATTGAGTGTGCCAAATGCCAGGATGAATAATGTAAAACGACACCTAAAAGCCGATGCTAGTCTTGGTACATACGTCGGTATGGTCGGTGCTGTTTGCGACTCCAATGGAGTTGCCGGTTAAAAATGGGGGATTGAGCCAACACACTTCGTGGTGGCCGGGGGAATTCGCCGGCACTGTGCCGGCAGGATAGGGAATATGAGTAGCTCCCAAACTATTCACCCGATTTGGCTCCGGCTGACCCACTGGGTCAACGTCATCGCGGTGCTCATCCTGGTGATGAGCGGCTGGCGTATCTATAACGCCTCACCGATTTTTTTTCTTCCGGATTCCCGACAGCATCACTCTGGGTGGTTGGTTGGCGGATGCACTGCTTTGGCATTTTGCGGCGATGTGAATACTGTTCATCAACGGCACTATTTACCTTCTGCTCAATATTTTCTCCGGCCGCATCGCCTACAAGTTTTCCCGATACGCCCCGCCCGAAGTCTTTCATGATTTCCTGGCTGCCCTCAGGGGCAAGCTCGTCCATGCCGACTTGCGGCAATACAAGGCCCTGCAAAAGCTCGCCTACCTCTTTGTCGTGCTCGATCTCATTGTGCTGTTTCTGTCGGGCCTGGTGATCTGGAAGCCGGTGCAGTTTCCTCTGCTGAGGGAGCTGATGGGTGATTATGACTCAGCGCGCATCGTGCATTTTGTCTGCATGGCCTGCTGGTCGCTTTTACCGTGGTGCATCTGGTGATGGTGGCGCTCGTGCCGCACACACTGATTGCCATGCTGCGCTGACGCTAAACCATGATCAAAAAAATTATAAAAGACGGGCTTGATGAATCCGCCATCACCAAATCGGTGGCGCAGGAACTTGATTTGCCCGCGCGTAAACAATTTCTTCGCCCTGTCTGGACGCTGGGCGGGATTGCCTTGCTGACAGGCTGTCGCCTGGATGATCGCGACTCGGTGGAGTCCATGTTGAACATGGGTGTCACGCTTCAATGACAAATACAGGCGGCGCTGTTCGATCCGGGCAGGTTGGTACCGATCTACCCCGAGTCGATGATGACACGCCTGTTTCCCTTCAATACCTATTACGACCGCGACGGCATCCTGGACATCGACGGTGATGATTTCAAACTCAAGGTCGGCGGCCTGGTCCAGGATAAACACAGCTGGACCCTCGCCGAGCTGAACCAGTTGCCGCAAACCCGTCAGGTCACGCGGCTGATTTGCGTGGAGGGCTGGGGCCGTGCGAAACACACTGTGCGTTTTGCTGACAGGCTGGGGGCGTTCTTTCAGGAGTTCCTCTTTAACCCCAATGAGCCTTGCCCGCCGCCGCAAATGACGAAGTCATACGGCAAGCGGGCTCAGAAATTGCCACATTTGAACCACCGCGGTGATTACATTTCTGTCAGTTTGGGAGTGCGCCAAACTATTCAGCAATTAGCGTGATCGACTGCTTTGGCTTTGCTTTCTGCGACGGGGGATTGGGTACTTTGCTTTTGGGCAATTTGGTACGATTCCATTGAGTCCTTCCTGGCCGCTTCCATGCGTGCGAGTGTCCGGTCACCACCGCCTTCGGCCATCGCCAGAGAAGAAACGGTCAAGGCTGCGATGACAAGCAGGGTTTTCATGGATTTCATTTGGGTATCCTCGGATAAGATTTGGTTACCCCGTTGAATTCACATCAAGACGTGATTCGTGGGGGTTGAGCTCAAGACACGACGTAATCTTAAAACTCTCTCCCTGTCAGAAACCTTAGATGAATATTACAGTTGTGTCAGGTTACCACTTTCCTCTTAGACAGCAGACGGCTTAATCCGTAAGGTCTCGTACATCCAAGCAACATTGCAGCGTATTTAACCGTTTAAAAATTTACACATGACAACATTGTAAGCTTCCGGTCATTTTCAAAGAGGCTTGACGGCTTTTGAAAAGCTGGGCAGGATCTGAAGTTTGCCGACGTGGGCGTATTGCTTTTAACCTTGAGTGTTCGATATGTGTATTGCGTTGGGATTGGTAATTCCATAAAGGTGATTAGGCGTGAGTATTAATTTTGAAAAAGCCGTTGGTTCTGCGGAAAGAGCGTTAATCTATCACATCCAAAGAGCTGAGGTGCTGAGCAATAATATTGCTAACTCTGATACGCCCAACTTCAAGGCCCGCGACTTGGACTTTCCTGCTTTACTTGCAGAACAGTCAAAACGAGTGACGGCTACTCAGTTTTCTTTACAAACAACAAACCTAAAACATATTGCAGGGAACGGATCAGCAGGCGAAGATGGGAATGCTTTGCTTTACAGAACTCCAAATCAATCATCTCTTGACCAAAACACCGTGGTTCAGCAAGTCGAACTTGCGAAGTATACGGAAAATGAAATTCATTTCGAGGCAGCGTTCGCTCGACTAAATGGCGCATTTAAAGGCTTGATTAAGGTATTGCGCGGAGAGTAATGACCAAAAAGTCAATTCGACGTTGACCTTCCCTGCATTACGATCCACTGAAACTGTTGCCTTGTTATCCAGTGATTGAATGGCTTTAATGATTTTGCTAACGCAGTTGCTGCAACTAATGCCTGATACATCGTAACCGTCCGAGCTACACCGCCTTGCATATCAGACCTTGATCTCCTTTAAGGAAGGTCTGAAGTACCCAGCGATTTTTTTGATGCCTTCTCTGCATGAGGTTCAAAAAACGCTGATTCGGTCGAAAAGCAGACCTTTCCACTATTTAATTCATGATTTCCTCTAATCGCGCTGTTTCAGGGCGATTGGCCCGCATTACAGGCGCACCTCTCCTGCATTCAACAATCGTTTCGCACCATCCACAAGTTCGACAAGGCGAACATCGTCGTCTGTTGAGCGATGTTTTTCGTCTGACCACGAAAGCGCACTTTCGTATAGCCAAACTTGCGATTGATCACTCGAAATGGATGCTCAACCTGGGCTCTGACTTGCGCTTTCGCATACTCAATTCCGTAGCACACTGCCGATCACCGTGTCTTTGCCATGCTCTTTGTACGAACCGGGCCGTGCAGAAATCGACCAGATCATCTTGCGATCCTGGTGTTCCTGGCGCTTCTGCACCCCGGTATAACCGGCATCGCCACAGACGTGAACTTCTTCCCCCATGAAGCAGTTGATCCACTTGTGTCACGTCTGCCCCGTTGGCAGGCGTACCGACAACGCTATTAACCAAGCCCGAATCCGCATCTACGCCAATGTGGGATTTCAGTCGGGTAAAGCAGGAGTGTTACCACTCCTGCCTCCCCTAAGAACCGTACTTGAGAGTCAGCCCTCATACGGCTCAAGCCTTCCAGTAGCCTGAGTGAGACCGGGCTACCTGACAATGCGCTCTTCGGCGCTCAAGGTAAGACGTCCATGCCGGATCGAACGGGTTCGCTGCACTGCATATTTTGATATGCCGAACTATCGAAACACTGACTACAAGGCCGACCTCGAACAAGGTATGACCGAAATCGGCTGCATGGCCCATGCCCGTCACAAGTTCTTCGACCTGCATGATGCCAATAGTTCGAGGAGTCAGGTCCGCTTCATCGTTGTCGTCGAAGCAGGCACCTCGGCGCGGAACAAAGCAATGGCCGCAAACGCTAGAACCAGCTCAACAGCCGCGAAAACGGCCAGCGCCTGAGTGAATCCCTGCCGCAGCAATTCGCCGAACACCAGGCTGCCCAACCCGAAGCCGACGAAGAGCATGAAGACGTTGAGTCCCATCGCCTGGCCCGGTCGCTGCGCGCCGATCGACGTGACGAGTCCGGCGAACAACGGCTGGGTCATGTCGTAGCCGAGTGACAGCACCGTGATGGCCGCGGCGGCCGCGAAAAGCGGCATGTCGGCAACTAGGGCCGCCGCGGCGATCGCACCGAGCGCCAGTCCGAGCGGAATCAGCCTGCTGCGACCATATCGATCCGCCGCACGGCCAATGGCTGGTCCGAACAGAAATCCGGGAATGCCATAACCCAGCAGCGCGAGGCCGATCCCAACGGGTCCCAGTTCATAGTGGCGCTCCAGGTACAAGCCCAGCCAGGTGAATACACCAGAGTGAAAGATGGAGTTGACGAAGACGTATGTGTAGGTGCGCCTACCGCGCGCCGTGCTCAGGAGGTCGCGGTAGCCGCGAAACAGTGCGCCGAGGCCGCCGCCAACGCTCTGCAGCGCGTTGGCAATAATCTCGCGGTGGGGCAGCAGAATTATTAGCATCATGAGACCGATAGCGCCGACCGAAAGAAACAGCCCTTGCCACCCGACGTAGGGTTCGAGTAGCGCACCGAAAGTAGAGCCGAAGGCCATGCCGCCGGCCATCGCGCCGAAGATCCAACCCAGCGGGCGACCGCGTTGCTCATAGGAATAGAGCCTTGCGACGAGAACCAGCGCGAGCGGCACCACGCCGCTGGCGCCGAGACCGGTCAGCAGCCGCCACAGCACAAGCTCCTGAACCGAGCGAGCGGTGGCGGTCAACGCAGTCAGCACCGCGAACGCCAAGAGCGACGCGGCCATGATGCGCCACAGGCCCAGCCGGTCAGCCAACAGGCCATAGACGAGCGTCGCGATGCCGTAGGGAATCAGATAGGCGGGCACGATTAGGCCAATCTCTTGCGGAGAAACGCCGAACACCTCCGACAGCCGAGGGATAATCGGCGCCACCATGAACGCCTGGAAGAAGATGACGAATGTCGCCAGAGAGAGCATGCGAAGCACGCTTTCACGCGGATCGCCGCTGCGTTGTACTTGAGATGAATTCATGTGATTCGATGCCTATGTGAACGAGTAACTGCTTAGGAGTCCGTGCCATTGACGACTTCGGTTCACGCGTGCTGCACGACGTTGGCCATTGGCGGCGGTTTGCCGACGTTGAGGATCGCGTCGATGAACAGTGACGGGCAGCCCCACAGCGAATTGAAGAAGATCGCCGTGACGCTTACCGTCGTGACCCACACGGGATAGATCAGTCCGGATACAGCGTCGCCTGCAGGTTTTTCCGGGCCTTGGTGACATAGGCGCGTGCCACCGGCACCGCCGCCATTGCCACCGGGTTGAAGCTGAAGACCAAGCCTGCCAAGAACGCTGCGATGGCCGCCGCCAGACCGCCCTGCTGGACGAGTTGCAGCCACGATTCAGTGTCCATTCAGTTTCCCTGCGCGCGCCGTCAGCTCGGACACGAGCTGTTGAGCAGTCGGCAGCCTAGTGAACACGAGTGCCCCGTCAATCGCGACAGCCGGAACCGTGAGAACGCCCAGCTCCACCGCGTAGTCAATGTTCTTAACGATGTCGATCTCGCTCCAAACCGCACCGCCAGGAAACGCTGCGAGCACGGTATCCTTGAGGTCGCGCCTGGACGCGCTGCAGTTGCCGCATCCATCAGCATAAAAGACTTCGATCTTCATTGTTCAGTTTCCCTGGTCACATGATTCAGCGCATTCAGGATGGGGCAGTCATCAAGCGGGTGCGAGTCGTGGACGCAGTCGTTGATCAGCCGGTCGAGTTCGGCCGACATTGCTCTCATCAGTTTGATCTTGGCCTCCAGCGCCAGCTTCTTTTCGATGGCGAGCTTGCGAACATCGGAGCAGCAGGCCGACGCTTGTTGCGGAAGCGCCAGCAGTTCGCGAATCTCGGACAGCGTGAAGCCGCATTGCTGCGCTTGCCGGATGAAATGCACCCGTCGTGCCGCGTCCTGGGGGTAGAGACGGTAGCCGTTCTCGCCCTTTGCCGGAGGCGGAATCAAGCCCTCGCGCTCGTAATAGCGCAAGGTATTGGGGGTGGTGCCTGCAAGCGTTGCGAGTTTACCGATCGTGAGCATGGGAGGACTTGCTCCAAGCAGGGACAAGGAAAGTGTAAACCTTAGTCCTAAGGCCAAGGTCAAGTGCCGCGCGATGACCCTGTGGGTGGTGCTGTCTGGTACACCATCGCCCGGACGGCCAGATCGCAGTAGGCTTCGATCACCGCATCAGTCATAGCGGCGTCGGGCGGTGCGCAGGCCTCGATGGCGGACAGGACAATATCGGCCACCATCAAATCGTTCTGGCGAATCGCCTCTCTGTAGGCTCTCAACAGGAGCCTTTCAAGATAAGTCGTTCTCATGGTGAGTCCCTCGGTAGCACACACTGTCAAGGTAGTGGTTGCCACTGAGGGAAGGTCAAGTGGGGAAAACAGGACCATTTTTGGGTCACGGGTCGCTCTACCCATAAGTAGCGCATGACTAGACTGATCCGGACACACCACAGCCGAAGCTGCGCCTCACCCCCTTCGGGCCTTTCGAGAGCGGATGCGGCCAGTTCATCACACAGACTTAGAGCTGATAATCAGGAGCTAGCTCCACTAAAGGGCTCAGCTGCTCGTAAGTAGAGTTCAAGCAGGAACTTAAAGCTACGAGATCATCCTGTAGCCGCTCGGCTTCCTGCCAAATACTGTCCACATCGGCTGTGGGGATGGATAGAGGAGCACCCTCCAGCACCGTCAGTGCCATCGCGTGCAGGCGTAAGAGATCATCTCTAATGCTACCGATCCCTCCGATTTCAGCGAGGCAGGCATCCAGACGTTCGACCATCCGAAGCACTTGAGAGGTGTCGTAGCGCTCGCGCAAGGTTTCAAGAGCCTTGGCATCGACTTCCCCATAGGGCGTCACTCGAAACGAAGCAGGTGGAATGTGCATCAGTTCGTCTCCTCATGCCCACGAATCGAATCCGCAGCCTGCTGGAAAATGGAGTCCTTGATCCAGGGCTCCGGGGGGCGCTTGAGGCTGAGATTGAATTCTCCAAAGCGTTTGACGTTGCTGGTCAGGTATTGGCTGTTACTTCTTGGCGCAACTCACGGTTGCCGATCCATTTGAGCAGGAAAATTGTCCGGATTACACATCCCAGCTCCTGCGCTGCATGGTAGAGCTTGTTGCGCCGACTGTAAGAACCGAGTTTGCGCAGCAGCATTGGAGAAGATATTTTGCCAGCCTGAATCGACAGGGCCACCTGCATCAGATCCTGCCAATGGGTCTCTATCTGGCTCCAGTTGACGGTGTCCGTGAAGAGGCTGTTGATGTGCTTGTACTTTGCCGAGCGATCGGGCCGATACATGATCAGGTTGCGCCAGTTGCGGATGCGAGGCATTAGATTGATGCCCAGCAAATGGGTGAAGGCAAATACTGTGGCGGACTGGCCTTGAGTGTCTGAATAGGCTGTCCGCTCCAGAGAGGCCATGGAATTCTTCCCTCAAGAAAAAGCAAAAGCTTCAGCATAGACGGCTAAACTCGGGACGAGGAAAGGCAACACAGGAAAAAGTTAAACCTAAGCTATATCATAAGGTTACAGGACGAATGTCCTAATTTTCCTTTATCTCGGCATAACCCCCTGTCAGAACGAAGCGCGGTCAAGTGGAATGGCGGGGGCCCCGCCGAAGGTGGGTTCCGCGTCCGCAGGACCGCCGCAGGCGTATTCTGCTTGACGGTGCGCAGTGACCCCCAGTCTGCGCCGGTGTGTGTGGGATAGCTTCACCACCCCGCGCAACCGAGGCCTGGGCGACCCCAGCGCGTTGACAAGGGCCGCGCCCTTGGTGTTGCTTTGTTCTGCCGTCCAGGGGGCACCCCTGGCTGCCAGCGGCGATCCTAGTTCTGCTCAGCCAACACCTTGTTTCGGAATTCACCTGCGCGACTGATGGAAACGCCGGCGAGTTTCGCTAACAGGCCAATTGGGATGAGTCCGATCAAATGCTGGTACCGGGCCAGTTTTGAAACCCGCTGATATGGAGTCGCCCCTAAAAACTTCTGCCGCTGTTCTACAACGGCAAAGGGTACGCCCACGGCGCGGCTGATCTTCGCCGTTGACATCGATCCGAACAGAGATTCGTAACCGAGCCACGGACCGACATAGTTTTTTAGCCGGGGCGTTGCTGGTTCCTTGGGTAATGGTTTAGCAGGGGGACGGCCCAAAGTTTCACGCCAGTTTCGAACCGTTGTTTTTGAAACGCCTGCGAGATCGGCCACGTCCTGGTCATGCACGATGCCCAAGAGTGGCTTGTAGGGCCGCAACGGATGGTTGACCGGGAAACGCTTTGGCTTTGGGAGTGAGGGCGGTCCTGGCTTGGCCTTGACCCCTAAAGATTTGCGGTATTGATCAACGCTGTAGGCAGAAACCCCGCAAAGGCGCGCTACAGTGCGAGTTGATTCTATGCCCAACAAATGCCGGTAGGGCTCGATGGCAATTCTTACATTCCAAGCTTCGATATCGAATAGCTGACGCCGGTAACGAATTACGTTTTTTTTCGTACCGACAAGCTGAGCCAAGTCCTCGTCTCTCATGGTCCCCAGCTTGCAGTCATACCATCTGGCCTGGCCTATATTCTTCCAATCAGCCATAAAATCCTGTCATCTAAATGCGAAAGGTTCCGGCAATACCGGAACCCATATTCTCATCACAATTCAAAAAATCATCTACACGCCTGATTTACCTGCGCTCGCTCCGTCCAGGGCGGAACGCTGTTTGCGTTCCAGCGCCTTACCGTCCAACACCGTGCGCGGCTTGATGGACTCGTTACGTTGACGCTCTCGCGCCTGCTGCAATGACAGGGCTGTGGATTTGTCGTAACGGTTTGCAATGGCGGCAGGCAATCCGGCTATTGAGTCCGTATAGATGCGCGCTTCGTGTCTTGCCCGGCTGATGGCCACGTACCAAAGGTTTTGTGAAGTCGTCCGGCTTTTCGTGTTGATGGAGATCATCACTCGATCATTTGTAAGACCTTGGGCGCTGTGGACGGTAGCGGAATAGGCGTGCTCTAGATGCAATGGCCGATTAGTTGGGAGGGCAACTACCCGTTCTGGCGTGCCGTCTTTCTCTTTGAGGGATGCCAGCTCGATGACGCCATTGGCATTCCCAACAACCCGCATTCGGTCGCCGTTGGTGAGATCCAGTTTCTGATCATTGCGGGTGATCCGCACCAGATCGCCAACGGAAAATTCTGGTTTCTCAAGGTTGTACACGCTGAGCTTGGTCAGCTTCCGAGGATTAAACTCAACGCGGTTCCCGTTCTTGTCTTTTACCACCAGCACGTTTCCGGGCAGGGCCTGGTCAACGGTATACAGCTCCCCTCGGGACAGGCCAGCCCTTATGTAGTCCTTCTCGGGTTGTACGACCATTCCCTTTTTGTAGCTTGGTGCGTACCGGCGTTCGGCCTGTGTGGTGTCGACTCGGTTGAGCGTAGCCAGCTCTTTGCCCTTGCCTACAAGCCCAAGCGACTCCCTTGTCATGGTGTTGATCTGTTTGCGGTCCTTGTTCGTACCGGCGACGATCAATACCTCTTTACGTTCTTGCGGCGTCAACGACATGTAGTCACGAACGATGGCTTGGTGTCGTTGGCCAGGTTCCCGGAATTCTTCAACATGATTGACATGCTCAAGTGACTTTCCCGGGTTGCCATCAGCCGCATGCTGAACAGCAATTTTTAGTTCCTGGTTCTTCTGTCGCTGAATTTCCTTGATCCGCGCAGTTTGCATACCGTTTTGCTGCAACTGGGCGAAGGGTTTGCCAGCCTCGATAGCCTCTGTTTGTTTGGTGTCGCCCAGCTGGATCAGTCGGGCACCGGACTGCTCAATGAGTCGCATCAGCTGCTCCATCTGACGGGCACCGACTACACCAGCCTCATCGAGTACAACGATTGTCCGCTCATCCAGCTTCTTGTCTTTGGTATGGAAAAAACTAGCGAGTGTGTGAGCGTCCAGCCCTTCGTTTTTCAAAGCGGTTACTTGGTTGCCGTAGGGGGCCAAAGCGACGACACGAAAAGCCGCATCGGTCGTTGTCGACCGCTCGGTCATGGCGTTGTTGACTGACTCGATCAACTTAACAGCGCGATCAACTGAGTAAGTTTTGCCGGTACCGGCGTCGCCCTGGATGCCAACGAATCGGTTGCTCGTACTAACGATCACTTCCACGGCCTGATACTGGCCTGCAGATAGTGTTGAGCCCTCCAGTGCTTTTGCTACCTGCTCTTTGCTCAACAGCGGCGCGACTTGGCCACGTCCGCTGCGCTCGATGGCAAGAATCGCCTTTTCACGTTTCAACGCCCGCTGAGTGGTGTACCGTTTTTCAACTTCAACTAAAGAGCCACGGCTGATCGCCATCTTGACGTACTGCTGGGCTTCCTTTTCGCTCCAGCCCTTTTGCTCTTTCAGCAATGCGCGCCATCCTGCAGGTGACAGCGCGGCCCCCTCCGTACCAGTGGCCATCCTGTAGGATGGTGGCGACTCGATCAGTGATCCCTGTTTCACCAGACGCTTGATTTCATCGTCGACTTCGGATGGCGAAGCCAAGCCAACGGCGCGCCGTAGTGCAGCTGTGCGCAGATCTGACTCGCCGACAACCTGCTCACGTTCGGTCAGATGGTTTATGGCGTATTGCACCACTGCCTGGCCTGGGGTGATGCCTTCCGGCAGATTGTGTTCTGCATGGATGCTCTCTGAGCGCCTGCCGTACTCGCGGTTATCAAGCTGACTGCGGCCGCCGAACTCGATACCTAGATCTCTCGCCTTGGTGACCCAGTATTCCTTGACCAAATGACGGTCGCGCTCGTCTTTGCGTGGCCTGGTGGCCATCGCAATGATCTGCTTTTCCAAGGCCGTGGCGTTGCTCCGTGTTTTGCCGTCCTTGGCCAACGCTTCCTCGATCACCTTGGCCCGACTCGAAAACGCCTCGATCTGGTCCCTCGAAATATGGGCCAGCTCGAAATTCCCTTCTTTGTCTAAAACCCGGATTTCATAGCCCAGCTCGCGCAGCTCCTTGGCCAGCTCGCCCTTGTACATGGCGTCAATCTGCGGTTGGATCTTGAAAATATCGTCGTTGTGTATTGCTCGCCACTTACCATCCTCACGCCGTGTCGCGTTCATGACTACGGCGTGGGTGTGCAACTGAGGATCTTTGGCGCGGCTGAGTTCATGCCGAAATTTACCAATGATGAGATTGCCCGTTCGTTCGAGCATGGACTTGCCATGTTCTTTTCGGCGGGCCTGCGCCAGTTTCTCGACATGCTCCATCGCTTTGGTCACTGCGCGGTCGTGCGCCGCGACCACGTCCTTGTCACCGGCAATCAGAGCCTGCATCGAGACAGATTTTGGAGCTGAGAAGGTCAGATCCAAACCCATCCGGCGATTACCCGTTTCCTTATCAAAGGTCTTGGGCATCACTTCGCCGTTCGGAAGCTTGCCGTCAAAAAGCTTGGCCAGCTCCTTCTGGTCGATTGGCCCCTCCAGTCCTAGAAGCTCGGCGCCAATTCCCTGCCATTCACCGGGGGACTCTTTTGCGTAGTAATCGTCTGCAGCTGTGTAGTAGCCAGCTGCAGCGTACTGGTTGCTCCCCTTGATAGAGGTAACATTGAACATGGCTACCTCGTTACGCGGCTTGACCGGTGATCATGATTGCCTGGGCGCGCTCTTTGTAATCGATGTACGGCGTCTTCACCTTGGTGATCGGGAAGTCTTCACCGAATTTCACGTAGGCGACCAGATCTGGAAGGTTGGAGATTTCAGACGCCTGAACCACCGGCTCATCCCGCGTGACTTCCTCGGTCCTGGTCAACTTGCCCGCGGTGTAGGATTTCCGCCAGCGCTTCACATCGTGAGAGCCGAGGATTTCGCTGGCCATGCCTGCGTTCTTGGCGTTCGCTGCAGCGAGAATGACGTAGTTTCGGAAGCACGAAAGCAGCGTTTCCGCATCGTCACGGCCATAACTGGCGTTGAGTTGGGACCAATCCTGCAGACTGCCGACCATACGCAGACCATGTTTCCGCCCTTTGGTCGCCGCTGGAACAAAGCTTTCCAGCTTGCCGAGGGACTGCAGCTCGTCGAGGAACAGCCATAGCCGCTTGCCTGTCATGGGCTCAGAGCTGAGGATCGTTGCGCAGATGGTGTCAATCCACGTGGCCACCAGCGGTTTCATGGTGTCACGCATGTCCTCCCGCCAAGTGATGAACAGATTGCCGGCATTCGGATCGTTCACCCATTGATAAATGGAAAAATCGCCCTTGCTCATGTAGCGCAGGGGACGAATGTATTTGTTCATCATGAACTGGATGCTGGCGATTGCCTTCTCTGCGTTGTCGCGGAAGTAGCCCTCGGAGTCCGTGTTGGCCAGGAAAGCGCGGATGGTGTCGCCATCCTCCCGCACCAACAAATTCACCAACGTGTCTTGGTTCGGGTTGTTGGTTTCTTTCAGCTTGCGCATGGTGTCGGACAATACGTCGCGTGCGTACGCGCACCACTGTTCGTCACTCGGGTCGACCTGGGGTGGAATTATCGACTTGGCCATCCGGTTGAAGTCATGGATGCCCCGGATCTCATTGAAGATCGTCCAGCCAGCGGAGCGAGCGTCGAATGGGTTGAGAATGTAATCGCCTTTGAAACTGAATTTCGAATAGAACGTGCCGTTCGGGTCGACAACGGCCATCCGATCACCACGTTTCAACGCCGAGGCGATCATGCCTTCCATCGTCACGGACTTACCGGCACCGATAGAAGCGCAGATCATTGTGTTTCGATCTTCAAGGTGCAAAGGCATAGGCAGCTTGCCAATCATGATCGGATCAGACTTTCCAAGCCCCCGTTTTTTCCGCTCGCGATTGGTCTTCTCGTTGCGGCGGCGCACCTTTGCCTTGACCGTATGCCAGTTCTTTATCTCCGAGCCCCGCAGAAATTCTTGGTACTGCTCGCCCCGAAACCCATCGTCACAATACTCGTACAGGTAATAAACCAGCGAAGCGGCGACTGCTGAAGTGGCAATTGTGGCCCCCAGTACAATCGGGTTGTGCCAGCCGTTGTGAAGCGTTTCTTTGAACGCTGCTGGGAATGGCGTCAACGGCATCTGCGCCAAATAAACGCCTGCTGCCCATCCAGCGATCGGCAACCCGAAACCGGCTGTCATCACTGCAGAATCGACTTCTCTTTTATGCATTGTCCTCTCCTGATAGACGTTCGATGTCGCTGGCCAGCTCTGGCAACAGCGTACTGATCAACTGATCGGCATCGGCCAGATGGCTGAGTTCAGCACGCAATTGGTTGACCTTTCCCTGCTGCAAACTTTGGCGCAGCAAGTAGACGGCAATAGTCAAAAGGGTTCGATTTTCCGCCTGAGCCTGGCTGACGTTTTCGAGCAAACCAAGCATGCGTTGCTGATCTGCCCAGCTGTCCAAATCGGTCTGTCGGCCACCCGATTTCTCGCTGGCCAGAGCCCTGTCACGCACGAAGGTAGACAAGTGTTTGTAGCCCGCCAACGCCGCCGCTTGCTCTAGCCGAGCCTCTTGGTCGTCGTTCAAACGTATGGGAAGTGTCTTCGCCACGGTGGTCCTCGCTGAGCCATAAATGGGGCATATTCAGGCCTAACGATAACTGCCGAAACTGCGTATAGCAAATGTAATACATAAAAAGCTTGATTTTGCTGGTTTAAATTGTACTTTTGTAATACATATGTATAGCGCATAAAAAAATTGATTTTGCTCTGTAGGCCGCGCACAGCGCGGCTTTCACCTCCCGCTAGGGGGGTGCGTGTTGTGTATTGAGACTTTGACCCTGTTAAGGGGAAAAGTTGAAGCTCTTGTTAAGGGCGTATCCACTAGTCAGGCCGAAGGCCGTAGGGGGGTAGCACAGATGGTATGCAGAAAGGGTGCAAGAAGGGTGCTACAAGAGAGCAGGAAGAGTGCAACTTGACTACAGGTAGGGGGCGAGTAAGATGCACATAGAGTGCAATAGGGGTGCAGATAGGGTGCAAAATGGCCGACAAAGATCTAACGAATGCACTGATGGCGGTAGGGCCTGAGTCAAAGGCAGCGAAAATACGCCAGGTGATGCCATTGATTGAGCAACAACTGAGTGCGGGTGTACGTCGCCAAGTGATCCTGGATGTGTTGAAAGAACAGGGGATCGAACTGAGCATGGAGACGCTGAAAAGTTATCTATATCGGTATCGCAAAGCGCAACGACAAAACCCCGAGAAACAGACCAAAACGACAAGCCCAATGCCAAGCATGCAACCTGTGATTGAGCGAGAGGCACCAGAGAATGACGGAGGTGTATCGTACGGTACAGATGCAGACTCGAAGGTCAGCCAAACGGCCCCGTTGGGGCCGAGTGAGCTGAGCAAGATTATGAATCCTGGGGACGATCAGAACGCCTCAGATCTGGCCATGTATGAGAATGCAGGCCGTCGAAAAAGGACGCCAAAATGAAAATCGCAGTTGTCAATTTCAGCGGTAACACCGGCAAGACCACCTTGTCCGATTCGCTCCTGTCGCCACGCATGGGTGGCGTACGTTTCGCAGTAGAGACGATCAATGCCGGTGCATCGGATGATGCCGCCGAGATCGAGCGGCTCAAGGGTCGCCAGTTCGGTGAGTTGTCGGAAATTCTCATGACGGAAGACAACGCCGTGGTCGACGTTGGAGCATCCAACGTCGAGGATTTTTTCAAGTACATGGGCCAGTTTGCAGGATCGCACGAAGAATTCGATTTCTTCCTGGTGCCCACGGTATCCGAGAAAAAACAGCAAGCCGACACGATCAACACGATTAAGACGCTGGCCGCGCTGGGCGTTCCGCGCAGCCGGATTCTGGTGGTCTTCAACAAGGTCGAGATCGACGACGCGGACGACTTGCCGCACACCTTCGCAGCGCTGATGGGTTTCCACGAACTGGAGAAGAAATTCACGCTCAAGCGTGATGCGGTGATTTACTCGAACGAAGTGTTCGAACGCCTCCGGGCTTTGAAAACCAGCATCGCCGCTGTGGTGCAGGACACCACGGATTACCGCGAGCAACTGCGAGCCGCGCAAGATGACGCCGCAAAGGAACAGGCCAAACGGATGATCTCTGTGCAGCGCCTGGCAAAGTCGGCCTGGCAGAACCTCGATCAGGTGTACGCCACGCTCTTTGGAAAGGGGAAGTAAGCGATGGCCAAGGACGCTACGACAGCGCGTGAAGCGATGGTCGGGCAGATGATGGAAGATTTCGACGCGCTCGTCCGTCGTTTGGAACAGGTCGACGGCGAGTTGGCGGCGAAGATCTCCGAGGCCGTGCGCGATGGCTCGGGTAAGGCTCTGCTCCAGTCGCAGATGAACTTCGAATCCATGATGGAAAAGGAGCGCAATGCACTGATCCTTGCCGGGCGCGAAGCGGTCGCAAGGATCGGTAATGAGATAAACCGGAGTTCGGCCAATCTGATCACTGCGCAAGCGCAGCGCCGCGCCGTGGGATTTTGCGCAATGCTCATCGGCGCCGGTGTGGTCATCGGCGCACTTCTCATGGTTGTAGGTCAGCAGCTCGGACTGTTCGGTTGATCGAGGGGGTACGTCCCCCTTTTTTTGGGGTGTATCCTGTATAGTACGATACAGGATATGCTTTCCCACGAATTACACCCTCCCCGCCGCTGGTAATCAGGCTTTGGGGTTTTTCTCGCATGCGAGAAAGGAGTCCTTATGTCCGCAACGCCAAGTCAGCAGCTTTACGAAGAAATTGAAGGGGCCTACGACTGGTTCAATGAAAAGTTGTTCGGCGGGCAGTTGCCCGGCTGCATTTTCACCCTGCAGCGAAAAGCCAACACGTTTGGGTATTTCTCGCCGTCGCGTTTCCTGCTCCGGAACGGCGCGGGAAAAAGCGATGAGATTGCGCTCAACTGTGCGTACTTCGCGCATCGTCGGATTGATCAGACGCTTTCCACGCTTGCACATGAACAGGTTCATCAGTGGCAAGACCACTTCGGCACGCGATCACGAAGCGGCTACCACAACCGCGAGTGGGCCAACAAAATGAAGTCCATCGGACTGATGCCGTCCGATACAGGTGAGCCAGGTGGTAAGCAATGCGGCCAGCAGATGACGCACTACATCATTGATGGTGGGCCATTCGCTGTTGCATGCCAGGAACTGATTGAACAGGGCGGTATGCTTTCTTGGATTGACGTGGTTACCCAAAGGGTGGCCATGTCAGCGACCCAGCTTTATGGGCCTGATGGAAAACCCGTCGAACAGCCTGTGGCTGATCCGACGATAGACATACTGGCGCTAACCTCGGCGGGGTTGCTGACACCTGCCACAAACCCCGAGGATCCGAAGAACAAGCGCAAATACACATGCCCGAGCTGTCATTTGAATTTGTGGGGTAAGCCTGGTTTGAGCGGTCGCGTGCAATGCGTCGACTGCAAGGTGCTGTTCGTGGATTCAAAAGAACTGGTGGAAGTCCCTGCAGATCCATCACCCAGTTGAGCCGGTCGCAAATGTCTGACGTTTCAGAATGAACGTCAGTTGATTGCGGCTGGCCGCTGCCGGTCAGGCGACGTATGAGCTGCGGATCCAAGAGCGCAGCTCTTGGTCGCCGAAGGCTGCTTTTTCGCCGTTGGGCTCACGCATGAAAAATCGTCCAGCGAGCGAGGCCCAATAAAGGCCAGAGCGAGCGGTGCAGTTATCCACGGTCCAGGCGCGCTCTTTGCCTGGGCGGTGGGTAACTGCAGGACGATTTCCTGAGTCGTGCGCAGATCTAGGACGTGAGCCCAGCGGCGACCGGCCAGGTGGCCGGGGAAAATGGTTGCGGATCCAAGGGCGCAGCTCTTGGTCGCCGAAGGCTGCTTTTGCGCTGCAGGAGCTCACGCACGAAAAATCGTCCAGCGAGCGAGGCCCAACAAAGGCCAGAGCGAGCGGTGCAGTTGTCCACGGGCCGGGCGTGCTGTTTGCCCGGGCGGTGGGCAACTGCAGGACGATTTCCTGAGCCGGGCGCTGATCTAAGCCGTGAGTTGCTGCAGCGCCCGGCCGCAAGGCCGGATGGTTTTAGATCCACCGGGAGAAAATCACCTGTGCCGTTACAGAGCAAGCGGAGCGCGCAGGCCGAAGGCCGGAGGCGTGAGGATGGAAGCCCGAAGGGCCAAGACCTGGCGCGCTTTTGGCCAGGGCTTGGTTCACGACAGCCGCCCCCCGAAGGGGGCACGCACAGTAGGGGGGAATCAGGGAGTGGATCTAGGCGGGATTCTTGTTGGCTGCGGGGGCAACCTCTACCCACTGTTTGGCCCCGTTCGAATAATCACCACCTTCGGCAATAAACACTTGGCCATCTTCTAAAACCGCGTACACACCTGGTCGTTCATGGTTAGGGTCGCGCAGTTCGTTTTTCCAACAGAAGGCAGACCGCTCCCAAATACACACGATCCCTCCTGTTTGTTCCTCGTTCTTTTTTCGCCATTCACGGGCGATCATTCGAAGGTCAGAGATTGAGTGTTGCATGCGGCACCTCTTCACGAATCAGTGGAAATTGCGCTATGTGGCGGGTTGAGCCGAGGCCACATGTAGCGAACGATATAGCTCAAAAGTACGCACACAAACACGGCATACCAGAACCATTGCTCACGCAACAAAGCTCGGCGAAAGTCGATCATCGTCATGTTGTCGCCGGCAATGAAGAACGCGCACAGAGTGGAGCACAACGAAAAGCTGAATCCAGTAGCGACCACGCCGAACGCGAGGTGACTGGAAAACGGTTTACTCATAAACAACTCCTTGTAGAAATCTAACCCTGGGCTGGCAATGGAATTGCGGGGGGTGTTGGGGTTAGGCACGGCATCCGGGCCGGGTTTTTCGCAATCTCCGCGCAGTGACTTTCATAGTCGGCTTCGGCGCGATTCTTGGCGTATTTTTGTTGAATCCATCCGGCAACCAAAAAGATGGCCAACCCAACGAATAGGATTTTTTGGCGTCGTGATGTGGCTGTTTTCATTTCTGCAGGTTCCCCGTGTCGATCATTTCGTTTTAGGTTGGGGGTATGGTTTGGCCATTGCCTTGACTTGCTCGGCCAGCTCGGGCGGCAGCCACACCAGCACCGGCACCAGCTCACTGGCGCCCTGCTCGTCCAGGATTGCCCGAACGCGCTTCACAGCTGCGTGAACGGTCTGCTTAGACATGTCCCTAGCGTTGGCCACGTCTTGCGGGCGCTGGCCATCAACCAAGATGGCCTTGGCAATCTCTACCGTAGAGACCGCCAAGCGACGCGAGGCGAATACCGGCGATATTCTTTTCCAGTCCTCGGCGGTGTAAATCGACTGCATGTAGTAACTCCGTTTTTCAGTGGTCAATGATCCGTGGCCACCGCTGTGCGGATCCGGGAACGGATCTCGCTATGGGTAATGACCGGCAGACACAGGAACGACCAGCAATGACCGAAACAACGGGCATACACGCGCACCAAATCGCCGACCTCGGGGGCCTGCAGTATGAATGAATCGCCGGTGTCATCGGCGAAGTAGTCCAGCACCTGGCCATGACTGACCGCAAAATCAAAGCGTGCCTCAGTGATGCGCGCAGGCTTGGTGCCGTTGGCCGCTTCCTGTGCCTGCAGGAAAGCGGTTTGATCGTCAAGAACTGCGCCGGGGTGACGCACGCGAATCTCCGGCAACATTAGCCAGCTGCAGCGAGCGGCCCACATGTTGGGGCCAATCTCGCGGGCGTAGTCAATGATTGTGGTCTGACCTGGTACAAAGAAAACTTTCTGCATGGCGGCTTTCTCCTTGCGAGGTAGGCCGGGCGTGTAGCGCCCGGCCTGGACTTGTTAGGCGGCTTCGCGAATGTGCTGAGCCAGAACCCAAAGGGCGCGATTTAGCTTCACGTCCTGGTCAATGCCGGAGACGGCGCGGGTACTGGTGCGGCGACCTTGCTTGTTGAGACCTGCAAGCCCTCCCTTGATGGTGTTTTCCTGTACGCGGTTGAATGTGGTCCAGAGATCATCGGTGCGATCTTCACGGCGGCGAGGCATGAGCAGCTGTGAAGCTGTCACCGGCGCCGGGCCTTCGGCTGGGTCGTAGCGGTACGCTAATGCAGCCTCGGCGAAAGCGTGTTGCAGCTCGGGGCGAATCTGGATTTGCTTCATGGTTTCGCGCTGATCCTCGATCAGTGCGAATTGGTCCAGCACCTCATATGCCCCCTCGATGACTTCGCCGATCACGTCTTGACGACCGCTGTGACGGACTTTCTGATCCATCGCGGCTTCTCCTAGCACAAGACCGTTAGCGCACACAAAGCGGAAGCAACCGCCCATCATCTGGTAACTGCTGGTGCCGTCGTGGCTGTTGAGCAGGATGATTTCGTTGGCTTCCTTGTCCATGATGTTGGACGCATGGCGCAGACGGATCATGTGTTTGGTGTGCTGGATCTTGTCGGTGTTACGCACGCGGGTTTGGCATGCCATGAAGGGTTCAAACCCTTCTGCGCGAAGCGCGGTAAGCACGTCGACGGTAGGAATGTAGCGGTAGCGATCGGAGCGGCTGTCGTGCGCTTCGACGGCAAAAATGGACGGCGCTACACGCGCGATTTCGTCATTAGTCAAAGGGGTGTTGCTGCGAACCATGCAAGGGTTGCGGAAGCTGCTGGATAGACGCATTTTTGAATCTCCTTCGCGATTTGCCTGGGCGGTTGCCGCCGCTGGTTCCAGGCTGTCTTAGCGGTATTGCTTCGACGTAGAAATTATCGCAAAAGAACGGTTACGAGTCAACTATTAGTACAATCTAATTT